>CAYIBG010000005.1:0-27144 GCA_964361365.1 uncultured Ignavibacteriaceae bacterium
CAGGCAGCCGCTGGCCTGAACCATCCCAACATTTGCACCATTCATGGGATCGAGGAAGCCGACGGCAAGAATTTCATCGTCATGGAATTCGTTGACGGCCACACGCTTCAAGAGAATAAATCCTCGCTGTCTATGAAACAAGCTCTCGAGATCGGGATCCAGATCGCAGATGGGCTTGCGGCCGCACATGAGAAAGGGATTGTGCACCGCGACATCAAACCTGAGAACATCATGATCCGCAAGGATGGGCGTGTGCAGATCATGGACTTCGGACTTGCAAAGCTCAGAGGCGCTTCGCGGCTGACGAAAGAAGGCAGCACGATCGGCACCGCAGGGTACATGTCGCCGGAGCAAGTTCAGGGACAGGAAACAGACCACCGGACGGATATTTTTTCGCTCGGCGTAATTCTGTACGAACTCTTTGCCGGCCAATCGCCGTTCAAAGGCGTGCATGAGACGGCGATCAGTTACGAGATCGTCAATGTTGACCCTCAACCGATGTCAGCATTGAAGCCCGATATTGACCAGCAACTGGATGCAATTGTTTTGGAATGTCTGGTCAAGGAGCCGGCAGAGCGTTCTCAGTCGGTGGCGGAAATTGCGAAAGACTTGCGTCACGTAAAACGGGCATCGAGCAAGACACGAATGAGTCGGGTCACTGCTGCGCGCCCGGCCTATACGCCACGGGATGCTTCGCCACCCGAAGATTTAGTGGCCGCGTCGCCCGCATGGAAACAATTCATCCCGTGGTCTCTCACGGCTCTTGCCCTTTTGGTGACAGCGGTTGTCGTGTTCATAAACTATTTCTCCGAGTCTCGCAAACCTCCTGCGATTCAAGCTCTTATTGCAGCATCGAAAGGGACCAACTTCCACTCGTTCGGACAGTGGGCCGGTCCGGTGATTGTTTCGCCGGATGGCCGCAGGCTTGCCTTCGTGTCCGCGACACCGGAAGGTAAGACCTCGCTCTACCTCAGATCGCTTGACGCCGGAGAAGCAATCTTGCTTCCGGGCACAGAAGGAGCGTACTATCCGTTCTGGTCATACGACAGCAAATGGATCGCCTTTTTTTCTACAATAACCGGTAAACTTAAGAAAGTCGATATTGCCGGCAACCCGCCAGTCACCATCTGCGATGCGATTAATTGCCGCGGCGGTTCATGGGGGTCAAAAGATATAATAGTTTTCAGCGCAAGCCCGGCGGGCCCGTTGTTTTCCGTTTCCTCATCCGGCGGTTCGCCTGTTGTGGTAACACATATCGATACGTCCCGAAAGGAATCCAGTCACCGGTGGCCGCAATTCCTGCCGGACGGAAAACATTTTCTGTACTTTTCACGGACAGCTTCCTTCGGCTCCGAAGCAGAAGGAGATGCCATTATGGCTTCTTCGCTGGACGGTGGCCCAAGCACGATAGTCTTGAATTCTTCGTCCAACGCAACATATGCGTCTGGATATCTTTTGTATATGCGCGGGTCGTCGGTCCTGGGGCAACGGTTCGATCCGGGCGATCTCTCGCTGACTGGCGATGCCGTCTCAGTTGCTGAAGGAGTGATCAACGATCCGGGGTTTAGTCTGGGAGTGTTCTCCGCATCTCAAAACGGAATTCTTGTTTATCAAACGGGCGTGGGCCTTGCAGGAGCCCGTATGGTGATCGTCGACCGGCAGGGCAAGATGATCAACTTCGTCGACGATATCATCGAGCATTTCTGGATGCGGATCTCGCCGGATGGGCAGCGAATCGCCATGAGTATTTTTGAGCCAAAATCTCGAACGCAAAACCTCTGGATGTATGACCTCGTGAGACACAGCCGTACCAGATTCACGTCTGGCCTCATGTCAGACGCCAACCCTGTTTGGTCTCCGGACGGAAAGCGGATTGCTTATACAGTCTTCAGTGAACACAAAGCCAGCATTCACGTTCGACCGGCAGCGGGAGGAGGCAGCGAGGAGGTGCTGGTTGAATCGAAGAGCGCTATGAGGACGACGGATTGGTCACCTGACAGGAACGCGATCTGTCTTACGAGTTGGGGCGAACAGACTCAAGCGGATATATGGATTCAAACAGTGGATGGAGAAAAGAAGATGTGGGAGTTTGTGAAAACGGCGTATAATGAGGACGAGGGAAGATTTTCACCCGATGGCAGGTGGATTGCCTACTCGTCCGATGAAACAGGCCAGTCGGAGATTTATCTACGGCCTTATCCCGGCCCTGGCGCGGCGATCAAAGTGTCGACTTCAGGGGGATCAACTCCGGTGTGGCGGCACGATGGTCGGGAACTATTCTACGTCAGCATCGACAATAAGACGATGTCGGCGGAGATACGATCTTCTGGGGCATCAGTCTCGATCGGAGCCGTCCAAGAATTATTCACGGAGAACTCCAATCATGAACGAATACGATGTATTTCCGGACGGGAAACGATTCCTCGTCAACAGAGTGATAGAACCCACGGAAACTGACCCTCTCACCATCGTCATCAACTGGACGGAGAAATTGAAGAAATGATTACACAAATAATTAACGACTTGGTGACATCATCGCAATATCGCATCGGCAGGAAATGGCAATGATTGGAACGACTATTTCTCACTACAGAATCCTTGAAAAACTCGGCGAAGGCGGAATGGGCGTCGTCTATAAAGCCCAGGACACCAAGCTCAATCGCACTGTCGCTCTCAAATTTCTCCCCGCCCAGGTCTCGGGGTCAGATCAGGACAAGGCGCGCTTTCTCCAGGAAGCCCAGGCAGCCGCTGGCCTGAACCATCCCAACATTTGCACCATTCACGGGATAGAGGAAGCTGATGGGAAACACTTCATCGTCATGGAATTCGTTGACGGCCAAACGCTACAAGAGAAGAAATCCTCTCTGTCGATGAAACAGGCTCTTGAGATCGGGATCCAGATCGCAGATGGGCTTGCGGCGGCACATGAGAAAGGAATTGTGCACCGCGACATCAAGCCTGAGAATATCATGATCCGCAAAGATGGTATCGCTCAGGTGATGGATTTCGGATTGGCAAAACTGCGTGGTGCATCCCGCCTCACGAAAGAGGGATCAACCGTCGGAACTGCCGGCTATATGTCCCCGGAACAGGTGCAGGGGCAAGAAACAGACCACCGGGCAGATATTTTCTCCCTTGGCGTGCTTCTGTACGAGATGCTGACAGGCCAGCTTCCGTTCAAGGGTGTGCACGAAACGGCAATCGCCTACGAAATTGTCAACGTAGATTCTCCTCCGATGTCTTCCATCAAACCGGAGATTCCGCCGGAACTCGATGCGATCGTAATGGAATGTCTCGAGAAAGACCCGAACGACCGAACCCAATCCGCGAAACAGGTTGCAGTCGACCTGAAACGGTACAAACGGGAATCGAGCAAATCCCGGCTTTCGCGAACAATGCCCGCACGAACATTCGAAGCTGCACCGTCAGGCCGGATACCGGTGAGTTCCTTGCCGTCGGTTCAAAGGTTTCTCTGGCCATCAGTCACC
Organism: uncultured Ignavibacteriaceae bacterium; assembly: GCA_964361365.1. Lineage (GTDB taxonomy): Bacteria > Bacteroidota > Ignavibacteria > UBA10030 > UBA10030 > JANOGR01. The sequence goes on from CAYIBG010000005.1 coordinate 3,489, forward strand.
GGCGCCCTGATTGTCGCGGTAGCAGTTTTACTCTGGAGTCCATGGAAATCTGAACCGCCCTCCCGCCCCGTGATGCGGTTTTCGGTCAATCTCCCGGAGTACTCCCTTGTTCTTACGACCTCTTCCCTCGACATCTCTGCGGATGGGAAAATACTCGCCTTTTCCGGCGGCTCAGGAGTAAGTTCGCAGATCTTTCTCAGGCGAATGGATGAGTTAGACGTGAAGCCGCTCGCAGGCACCAACGGAGCCCTCTATCCTACGTTTTCTCCCGACGGCCAGTGGCTCGCCTACGAAGTCGCCGGGACTCTCATGAAGATCCCTGTTTCCGGCGGCGCCGCGCAGAAACTTTGCAATATTGAAGGCCTTTCGCGGGGGATAACCTGGGAAAATAACCATTCGATCCTCTTCGGGCATTTGAACAGAGGAATCTTTCGGGTTTCAGCGATCGGCGGAGAGCCGGAGCCCGTTACGAAGCTTGATTCAACAAACCGGGAGATAAGTCACAGGTTTCCTCAGCTCCTGCCGGACGGGAAAACAATCATTTTTACCGTGAAACAAAATAACATCTCCACGTTTAATGACGCTCTCATCGTTGCACAACGGCTTGATTCAGAAGAGAGGAAAGTTCTCGTGCGGGGGGGAACCTTCGGGAAATATGTTCCGACTGGGCATCTCTTGTACGTGCGGGCTGGGTCCATCTTTGCCGTCCCGATGGACGCGTCATCCCTCACCGTCGAGGGGCCACCGGTCGCAGTTGAAAAAGGGGGATGGCTCAATACGGCCTCGGGCGATGCCTACGTGGCCTTCAGTTCGACAGGCGCACTCGTGTTTTCTCCGGCGGACCCCGCCACCTTTGGCGTTGTCCAGCTTTCATGGTTCGACCGGCGTGGTATCGTCCGCCCGTTGCGCGATAGTGCAGATGCTTTCTTCACAGCTTCGCTCTCACCAGACGGTCAGAAGTTGGCGACAACGATCCAGGCGGCGAACGATGACATTTGGATCTGCCACATTCTCCGCAAGACGCTGACCCGATTCACGTTTGGCGGCGGGAATTCCTCCTGGCCGATCTGGTCGCCGGACGGCAAGTACATTGTGTATGCTGCCGAGAGGGGTACGGTCGTGGACATATTCAGAAAACCATGGGACGGAAGCGGCGCCGAAGAGCGGCTCACAAACGGACTGAGTGTTTCGGAGATATCGTCCCATGCGCCTGATGGCAAAGCCGTTGCGTTTGTCCAGAATGGAGATATTTGGGTGCTCCCTCTCGATGAGGATCGAACACCCAAGCCCTTCCTCAATTCTGCGGCGAACGAAGCAACTCCAAGATTCTCCCCAGATGGACGTTGGTTGGCCTACAGCTCGAATGAATCGGGAAACGATGAAATTTACGTGGTTCCTTATCCACGACGTGAGGGAAAATTCCAGATTTCCTCGGGGGGTGGGGCCGTTCCCTTCTGGACTCGTGACGGCAAAGAATTGTGTTTCATAACGACCAGCGCTCAAAACAGGCGACGGAGAGCCGGTGGTGCTATCATGGCTGTCGAGATCACCGGAACGACACCGTTCGATTACTCTGCAGAGCGGTTGATTGCCGTGCTTCCTCCCAACAGTACTGCCACCGACATTGCGCCAAATGGCCAGCAATTCGTCATTTCGGTTTTTCGAACCCAGATCGTTGGACAGTCTGACTTGACGGTCGTGCTTGAGTGGTTCGATGATCTCAAGGCCAAGACGTCCGGGATGAGCACGGGCGCCTCGCGATGACAAGGTCTCCTCTGACCCGGAAAGGAGAAGCATGAGTTATGGAACGAGTGTTCGGTCGTAGAAATCTCTTTGAAATACTCGGCGCGATTGGCGTTATAGGATCGCTCGTCTTTGTGGGGATTCAGATTCGGCAGAACTCAGAGTCAACAAGGGCTGCAGCAGTACAACAATTGGGGCAGAGCTGGGTCGAATGGAATACTGCCGTTGCAAATCGGGATATTCAGGAAGCTTTGCTGAAGGTAGAAGAATTCGGCGACCCGTCCAAAGCCCCGCTCATTGAGCAGAGGATGGCAGAGAGTTACGTGCGCTCCTTGTTCTCAAATTGGTCAGCCTCTCACTATCAATACCTCATGGGCGTCCTTGACCAGCCGTTGTGGGATGGAGTACTTCGAGATATCCAAGGCAGTTTTGAATCCAGCGAGCCGTTTGGCCGACTGGTTCGATGGGCATGGAAAAGAAATCGGTATCTCTACGCTGTCACATTCTCAGAATTCATAGATTCCACTATTGCGAAAAAGCCTTGAGATGACCGGAACAACAATTTCCAATGACAAGAATTTCAATAAGTCCGGCGACGGCAAGCTTGGCCTTACGCTTGCGAACATTACCCGTTCCGCCGACCACCTGCAGGATGTCCAAAAATCGAGTATCAGTTTCGGCGATTGGGTCTTCGTCAGGACGGTCAAATCGTTGTATCGGATTCGCTCACTCGGCGGCGGGTTGTATGAGGTCTCCGGCGGTTGGTTTGATAAGAAAGGCCTCTCCTCCGCGCAATTACGAATCTCCGGCTGCACCTGGGGCGGCAGCGCGATCAAGATCGACCTGATTGCCGCATGCGGGTTGAGAATTGAATTCGGGAATCGATTGATTACGAGCCCGATTCGGAAAATTTTTGTCTTACCGGCGTGGATTCAGAATTGAATGATCCGGAAGAACAGAAGATCGATAAGGCTGAAGGAATACGATTATTCTGTGCCAGGAGAATATTTTATTACGATTTGCACGAAGGATCGCGTTCATTTGTTTGGCAATATTGACAACGATCGCATGCATGAAAGCCAATTGGGAAAAATCGTGCGAGACTGTTGGGTGGAAATACCAAAACATTTTCCGAATGTTGAATTGGATGAATTTGTTGTGATGCCAAACCACGTACATGGGATTATTGGAATCAACCCGGTAGGGGTTCAATATATTGAACCCCTACCGAATCGTTATCAACACATTATACCGGGTTCGGTTGGATCCATTATCCGGTCGTTCAAATCGGCCGTTACCCGATGGTGCACGAAAAACGGGTTTAAGGATTTCCGATGGCAACGCAATTATTTCGAACACATCATCCGCGACGACAAATCCCTGGACCGCATTCGGGAATACATCGCCTCGAATCCGGAACAATGGCACCACGACAGAGAAAATATCCAACAAGAGGCGCCAGACAAATTCGATGAATGGCTCTTCTCCGCCGGCAAACAATCAATAACAAGGTCATAGCACAATGATCGGTCAAACAATTTCTCATTACAAGATTCTCGAAAAGCTCGGCGAGGGTGGCATGGGCGTAGTGTATAAAGCCCAGGACACAAAGCTCGACCGCACCGTCGCCCTCAAGTTCCTCCCTGCCCACGTCTCCGTGAACGAAGAGACCAAGGCTCGGTTCATCCAGGAAGCCAAAGCGGCGGCGGCTCTGAATCATAACAATATCTGCACGATCCACGGCGTCGAGGAACACGACGGGAACATGTTCATCGTTATGGAATACATCGAGGGAGGAACGCTTCGCCAGAAACTCCCTTATGCTAAGGTCGATGATGCACTGAATGTGGCTCTTCAGATCGGCGAAGCACTGCAGGAAGCACACGCCAAAGGCATCGTGCACCGGGATATCAAGTCCGACAATGTCATGTTGACCTCCAAAGGCCAGGCGAAAGTCATGGACTTCGGCCTTGCGAAATTGAAAGGCGCTCTCAAACTTACCCGCACATCCAGTACGGTAGGAACACTTGCCTACATGGCTCCTGAACAGATTCAGGGCGGGGAGGTTGACCATCGGAGTGATATCTTCTCGTTCGGTGTTTTGCTATTTGAGATGCTGACAGGAAAGCTCCCGTTCCGCGGCGAGCATGAGGCTGCGATGGTCTATTCCATCGTGAACGAAGAGCCGGAAAACATTCAGAAACATGTTCCGAGCGCTTCGCCCGAGCTTCAGTACGTTTTCAAGACTGCGCTCGAAAAGAACCCGGAAGACAGGTATCAGCAAATCTCCGACGTTGTGCGCGACTTGCGGCGCCTCAGAAAACAGACTTCCCGCGTCGGCAAACTCGTAACGGGCTATCAGGCTCCGCCGCAGCCAACCGGCTCTCCGGCATCAACACCCGGCATCTCCACCCCCGACGTTTCTCAAAAACGCAGCCGTCTTCCTCTCTATGGTGGAATCGGACTCGCAATCGTTCTCGTTGCTGCCGCTGTAGTCTTCTTCTTTCCAAAAGCAGAAAAGATTCCGTTTCTGAAATCAAAGTTCACGCGCATGACGTCAACCGGCAAAGCACGCGTTGCGGCAATCTCTCCCGACGGCAGATACATCTGTTATTCAGAGTCCGATGCAGGAAGAACCTCACTCTGGGTGCGGCAGATAGCGACTTCGAGCAACATTCAAATCGTCCCTCCTCAGATGACGGGCCTGGAAGGCTTGACTTTTTCGCTGGACGGTAATTTCATCTATTATTCCCAGTCACCCGAACAATCCGTAATAAGAAATCTCTATCGTATCCCGGTCCTGGGAGGAACTCCTGTGAGGGTAATTTCTGACGTTGCATCGACCGTATCCTTTTCCCCCGATGGGAAACAGATCACGTTCATTAGAATCATCGCCAGTACTGGAGATTTTTCGATTATCATAGCAAATGCCGACGGTTCCGGTGAAAGGACCCTCGGGACACACAAGGGTGAAACATGGTTCGCGGGGGACCCTTCCTGGTCGCCGGACGGAAGGACGATTACAGCCGGCCTTGGAGCCTGGAAAGGCGGATTCTATGCCAGCTTGCTCGGGGTCGATGTGGAATCAGGAGCAGAAAGAAGGCTGACAGAAAAGAGCTGGCTGCCTATCCAGAGTACCCAGTGGAATTCGGCAGGCACGGGGATCTTCGTGCGCGGGGGTGAGCGGGGGTCGGATCGATCGCAATTGTACTACGTCGCGTATCCTTCGGGCGAGGTTCATCGCATAACGAATGATGTGAACGACTACGGTTCATCGAACTCAACCGCCGACGGAAAGAATCTTTGCGTGACCCAGCAAGATTGGAATTTCAAGCTCCATTATATACCAAACGGGAATACCGAAGATGCCAAGACGATCACGAATCAAAAAGACGACGGTATGTCGGGACTCACAGTTGGGGAGAACGGTGAGGTCTATTACATTTCTTCCCAGGGCGGGAACTACGACATCTATACCGTGAAAAACGACGGCGCAAACCAGAGACAAATCACATCCGATGCAGACCTCGAGCAGGGACTTTCTCTCGCGCCGGACGGGAAAGCATTGTTGTATTCCGCTCTCCCTGCTGCCAGTACTCCGAGCATTTTTCGTATCAATATTGATGGAAGCGGCCGTACACCACTGACATCGGGAAGTGAAGACTACGACCCCGTCATGGAACCGGCCGGAAAGTGGATTTTCATTTCTTCCTGGTTCCGGGGCCCGCATACAATCATGAAAATTCCGGCCGCAGGAGGAGAACGGGTCGATGTTTCCGGTATCGACGGACAGTTGCCCCTTCTTTCACCCGACGGCAAGGTCGTCTATTTTTCTCATCGCGATAACCAAAGCCCGACCGTTTCAGTCTATACCGTACCCGTCGATGGGGGCACACCCCAACGGCAATTCGACCTTCCCCGCCTGGCTTCGTCGATTCTCCGTTGGCGGCCGAAGAGTCGTCAATTGAGTTACATTCAGACGACAGCCGGGGTGGGCAACATTTGGGTCTGCTCCTTGAACGGCTCGGGTGCAAAGCAATTCACCAACTTCAAGAAGGATTTCATCAGGAATTTCGCCTGGATGCCCGACGGGAATTCGCTTGTGGTTTCGCGTGGAGAAGTAACAACAGATGTTATCCTGATAACGCAGGAGGAATGAGGAAATGATTCGTCAGGGTGTTTCGATGAGAAGATCTCTTTGTCTCCTGGGTTTTGTCGTTTTTGTTTCCTCCGCGTTTCGTGCACAGCCTGTTACAAACAAAACCGACAAGGTCCTGACGAAGAAATTGGCCGAGCTTTCAAAGGACTTCAAGGGGGACTACGGTATTTATGTTCGCAACTTGAAGACAGGTGCCACCGCAGAAATCAACGCCGACACTCTCTTTCCGACCGCAAGTATGGTCAAGGTGCCGATCCTCTGTGCTTTGTTTGATAAGATGAATCGCGGCGAGTTGAAATATTCCCAGGAAATGACGTACCGTGACTCCATGGTATACGGCGGAGCGGGTGTGGTTCAGTTTTTCAAGGACAGCACAAAGGTGGCGCTTGCGGAGTTGATCTGGCTCATGATTGCTATCAGTGATAACACAGCCGCACTCTGGTGCCAGTTTCTTGCGGGCACGGGAACTGCGATCAATGAATGGCTTGAGAAGAACGGGTTTCACCAGACTCGCGTGAATTCCCGAACGCCGGGGCGGGAAGCGAATCGATCCGAGTACGGCTGGGGACAAACAACGCCGCGCGAGATGGCTGAGCTGCTCGCGTTTATTCGGGAAGGAAAGGCGGTAAGCGGCGACGCGAGCGAGGAGATGTACCGCGTTCTTTCCAAGGCTTACTGGGATGTCGAAGCTCTTTCACAAATTCCGCCCACCATCCACGTTGCCGCAAAGAACGGAGCGGTGAATGCATCACGGTCCGAGGTTGTGCTCGTGAACGCTCCGTCTGGCGATTATGTTTTCTGCGTTATTACGAAAAACCAGCAAGACCAGCGATGGGAAAACGACAACGAGGGGAATGTTTTGATTAGAAACGTTTCACGGTTGCTGTGGAATTATTTTGAGCCGAAATCGAAATGGTCTGCGCCAAAAACGGATCGGTGGCATAAATGAGGGTTCAAACGGTTGGGGCAAATCACTGTGTGGGAAGCGATGGACAGCAGACCAAAGGGTAGGGGCTTGATTAATCAAGCCCCTATCAGAAAACTCAATGATGCCTAGTTTTTCAGCTGGTTGTACTTCTCTTTGTACTTCTCGTAAAGCTGCTTGTGCTTATCCCGCATATCGCTCTTCTTCCCCTGGATAAACACCTGCTCCACGTTCGTCTCGATTTCCAGCGGGTCGCCATTCGTGATAATCAGCGTCGCATCCTTGCCAACTTCCAGAGAACCAACTCTGTCTGCAATGCCGAGAATCTGTGCAGCATACAGTGTCACGGATTTTAACGCGTCATCCTTCGATAAACCATACGCGGCCGCATTCGCAGCGTGATAGGCGGTGTTGCGCGAGTTCGAGGCGCTGCCGTCTCCCGTAATGCAGAAACGTACACCGGCATCCTTGAGCTTTTTCGGCAGTGAGAACACAACGTCGTAATCCTCCCAGCGCCGCCCGACATTCTGGATATCGGTGAGGATGACGGGGATGTCTTTCGCCTTCAGCTGAGTTGCCACACGCCACGAATCCCTTCCGCCCACGATCACGAGTTTTACTCCCTCTTGCTCGGCCCACGTAATGGCTGCCTGGATTTGCGTCATTTCATTCGCATTCACCCACACCGGCACTTTTCCTTCAAGTACCGGAACCATCGGCTCCCAGCGCGAATCCGTTTCGTGATACTGCACGCCGCGCTGCTGCTCCGCCTTTTTTGCCTGTGAATACGCCCGCGCAGCGGCAAACGCATCGCGCAACGCCTTCAACTGATCATCGCGTTGTTTTTGCCATTCTTCCTTTGTTTGACGGGAAAACGGACTCTGCACAAACGTCATTCCGGGCCAGTTGACAACAAGTCCAAGCGGGGCTTTGAGCGTCAGCTCTTCCCAGGTCCAGCCGTCGAGCATGATCGCCGCCGCCGTTCCTGAAACAAGTCCACCACCCGGCATCGTTGCGACAACCGTGATTCCTCCTGAACGAGCGACGGGAATGAGCTCGCTTTCAGGGTTCAAGGCAACTTCTGCACGTGCGTTCGGATTGACCGTGCCCGTCTCGACAACATCCAGCGTCCCTCGCACAGAGCCGATCTCGGTAAGGCCCATGTCGCTTTTGGAATCGATGATTCCCGGATACACATGTTTCCCCGTGACATCGATTCTCTCTGCGCCGGAAGGAACAGAAACGTTGGCACCCAGCGCTGTGATTTTCCCCTTGTCGAATACGATGGTGCCGTTTTGAATAACCTCGCCGCTGACGGTGTGAATCATGCCGCCGACGAGCGCGATAGGTTTCTTTTGCTTGGCTGCAGGAACGGGGTCAGAAGCAAATCCTCTATGAGCAGAAAACATTAGAAATGACAAAAGAAGAATTCCCATTCTGAATCTGTTTTCCGGACGAAGAATCTGATTCATGCTAGTTTTCATTTTCTACACCCTCCATGCAAGATTGCAGCTTGTACTCGTTGGGCCTCCGGAAACGCGTTACGGCTGTAGCCGTTTGTGCCCCTGGCGCTTCCCGTTTCCCCGCCAGCACTTTTTGAATTAACGTTCCGCGCTCTTTCTGGATCTGCTCTCGCATTTGCTGGTCATCCTGCAAATCGAAATACCTTCTTCCATCGACCCATGTCTGCTCGCATTTTGAATACACCGACAGGGGGTTGCCGCTCCACACCACGAAATCAGCGTCCTTTCCAACCTCGAGCGACCCGGTTTTATCGTCGATTCTCAGTTGTTTAGCGGGATTAATCGTGACAAACTTCAGTGCTTCTTCCTCTGACAACCCGAACTTCACCGCTTTTGATGCTTCCCAGTTCAGACGAGAGGCCAATTGGCTGTTATCGGAGTTGTAAGAAACAAGAACGCCCTGGTCATGCATAAGCGGCCCGTTTCCCGGGATAGCGTCCCAAGCCTCGATCTTGTAAGCCCACCAGTCGCTGAATGAGGAACCTCCCACGCCATGCTTTGCCATGACATCGGCAACCTTGTACCCTTCCAGGATGTGCTGAAGAGTGGCAATCTTGATTCCGAATTCCTCGCACACTCTCATCAACATAAGAATTTCGTCCTGCCGATAGCTGTGCGCGTGGATGAGCCTCTTTCCCCTGACCATTTCCACGATCGCGTCAAGCTCCAGGTCCTTTCGGGGCTGCAACTTGGATTTGTCACGCTCCCAGTCCTTCCATTCATGCTCGTAATCAAGCGCCGCTTTGAACCGGTCACGGATAAGCTGCTCGACGCCCATCCGTGTTTGAGGATATCGTCTCGTGGGGTTTTGGGAATTACTCTGCTTCACGTTTTCGCCGAGTGCAAACTTTACGCCGGGCGGTGCTCCCTGAATGAGAAGCTCTTCCGCCAGCGCACCCCAGCGCCATTTCACGGTGGCGTTCTGTCCGCCGATGGGGTTGGCCGAGCCGTGCAGGATATTCGCCGCCGTGGTGCCGCCTGCGAGCTGCCGGTAAATCCAGATGTCGTCGCTTTCGAGCACGTCTTCAATTCGTGTTTCAGGCGTTATCGCCTGTGAACCTTCGTTGATGCTCGCCGCCGCGGTGTGGGAATGCGCATCGATCATCCCGGGGGTGACATGTTTTCCTGTGGCATCAATGACAACAGCGTCTTTCGGCGCAGTGAGGTTTTTGCCGACCTGCGTGATTTTGCCGCGCGTGACAATCATATCGGCGCTTTCGATTTTTCCCTGCTTGCCTTCTGTCCAGACCGTCGCGTTTTCCACAAAAACGTTTTGCGGCTGGTCCGGTTGTTTTGCTCGCCCGTACTCTCCCGGCGGTGAGACTTCCGGAAAGGAAGCCATTTTCACTTCTTTGGGTTTGCTTGTGTCGGCTTCCGCCTTGGCCGCTTCCTTGCGTGCGGCGTTCCATGAGAACTGCGCACCGTCCGGCCTTGTGCCGACTCCATACACGTCGGTTGCACCGACGGTCCCCGACATGCTCATCGAGCCGGGCCAGCCGATGGAATCCGTTGGCATCGTGAATCCGAGCCTGCCGGCTGAATACGTGAGGCCGCCGAGCCGCAAGGTTTTTCCCCGCCATCGGATTTCGCCCGTCGGTTTGTCGATGTCACCCTTCAGCGTCAAGGTCCCTGCCTGGCCGGGGTCAGCTGAAACGGTGAGGTCCCACGTGCCGCGTGCGTCCGCCGCGGGAGGAGTTTTCACCTCGTATCGATTCCCGTCTATCCAAACCTCGCGCACCTTTGTCTTCTCATTGAACACATCGCCGTCTGTCACGAGAATATTTGCTGATTTTCCTTTTTCGAGCGTTCCAAACTGATTGTCCACACCCATCCATTTTGCAGGATTGACGGTCAAGGCTGCAAGTGCCGCGTCAGCATTAAGGCCGCGCTCGATCGCTTTGCGCGCTTGTGCTAGGAACGTCCCTGCATCCTTGAGAGATGCCGCGCTAAGGGTAATTGGTATGCCGGCTTTTTCCAGCCTTCCCGCGTTCTCGGGCGCCGCATCCCAGTGGCGAAGGTCCTCCAGGGTAACATTCAATGCATCTTCCGGCGCATCGACGTTCGGTACTTCGGGAAAATTCAGTGTTACAATCACGGGGAGTTTTGTTGCTTTCACGGCATCAAGCCTTCTGTATTCTTCGCCGCTTCCGCGAATCCATAAGCTCAGACCGAGCTCTTTCCCGATCTTTGTTTGTCTGAGAAAATTCATGTCGTTCGAAGCTTCCATGACCACGGGTTGGCGTCCCTGCGAGGCATCGACAAGTGCTGCGAGCGAAGTATTGGTTTCCGGCCGCTTCTTGTTCGGGTTCTTGTTGTACGAATCCCATGCTTTCCGGTACCAATCCGTGTCGTACCAGGATTGCCGCGTGAAGGCGATGATGCCCATGAGTGAACCCGGATACGACCCGCCGAAACCCTGGCCCTGTTCGAACGCGATCGTTTGCGCAACGCGGCGCTTCACGACGACATCGCTGCCGGGGCGGTCTCCCAGGTTCACGAGAGCGCTTTGACCGCGAAAGATTCCGCGTTGCGGAGTCGCCAGCACGAGCGCAAATCCCTGTGAACGAAGTTTCTCTGCTGCGCGGGCATCCGCCTGGAATTCCTCCGAGGCGTCGAAATCTGCCCTCATTTTCGCGTTCCAGTGCGCCGCTCCCTTGGGCGGCTCCTCGCGTGGCGGAGTCTGTTGCTGCTGACCGCCGCCAAACCCTCCGCCAGCCGCAGGTTCGATTGGCTTCGGGAGTCCGTAGTCGGAAGAAAGGTCTATGAAACCGGCATAAAGAGTGAGTCCTGCCATATCCCACACACGCGCATCAGCCGGTACCACCGCGTTTTCACCGACGGCTTCAATCACGCCGTCTCGAATGACAAGTGTGCCCCGTGAAATCACTTTCCCGGGCGACACGACTATTCGGGCGTTTGTGAAAGCCTGTGCCGTCGGGGTGTTATCCCGCATGCCCGCAACGGGCGCAATCTGTGCAAAGACGACTGTCGAGAGCAGTGCGAGAAGAGTAACAACAAAGAACCAACGAGAGCTCATAGTGCCTCCAGTTAAAAGAAGACCTTCCGAAGGTCGTTTCGCGGACTTCCGAAGTCTACCATAGAATTCTCATGAGACTTCGGAAGTCTCAACCGCGAAACTTCGGAAGGTTAACTCGCTAAAAATGTGATTTTAGAACCGCGTGGTTCAGGAAGTCAAAACAACGAGAGAAAACATGCTCAATGGAACGAAAGAAGGTGGGAAAAGTTCTCAGGAAAGGCAAGTCGTTGAATTTTGCGGGAAAAGTCCTCACCTTCACGGCCACACTCATCGCCTTCGAACCATCAGCATATGCGAATCCTCTTTATTGTTCTGACGTTCAGCCTCGCTTTTGTTTTTTCATGCAGACCCCCGCTCACTGAAAAAGGCAACCCGTTGGCTGATTCTGTAAAAGCTGAGTTTCTTCACGCTTGGGGTGCCTACAAAAACTATGCGTGGGGCCACGATGCCCTGAAGCCGTTGAGTAAACAGCCGCACGATTGGCACGCGAACTCGCTTCTTCTCACACCCGTCGACGCGTTCGATACTATGCTGCTCATGGGGCTTTCTCGGGAGGCCGGTGAAGCGAAGAAACTCATTTTCGACAGCCTCTCTTTTGATAAGAACATCGAGGTGCAGGCGTTTGAGATCATCATCCGTGCTTTGGGGGGCCTTTTATCGGCTTACGAGATGGACGGAGACCGGCGCTTCCTTGCCCTTGCGGAAGATCTGGGAAAACGCCTCTTGCCCATTTACAATTCCTCCACGGGGATGCCGTATCGCTATGTGCATCTTCAGACCGGAAAAATTCGCGACTCCATCAACAATCCCGCCGAAATCGGGACTGCACTGCTCGAATTCGGAACGCTGAGCAAACACACGGGGAATCCGGTTTATTTTGATAAAGCGAAACTCGCTCTCATTCAGGTTTTCAATCATCGTTCAAGCATTGGACTTGTCGGCACCTGGATCAATGTGGAAACGGGTGAATGGAGGAACAAATCCAGCCACATCAGCGGGGCGATCGACTCGTACTACGAGTATCTTCTGAAGGCGTGGCTTCTTTTCGGCGACAAAGACTGCAAGGCCATGTGGGACGCAGGCATCCCTGTCATCAACAAGTTTATCGCCGACTCATCTGGGGGAAGACTCTGGTATGGCCAGGCAGACATGAACACCGGCAAACGAACGGGCACGTCGTTCGGCGCTCTTGATGCATTCTTTCCATCGATCCTTTCTTTGGGCGGCGACTTGCAACGTGCAGAAAGGCTTCAGGAATCCTGTTTCGCGATGTGGAATTTGCATGATATCGAACCGGAAAAATTGAACTATCAGACGATGACCGCAACAGCAAAACAATACTACTTGCGGCCCGAGATCATCGAATCGGCTTATTATCTCTTCCACCTCACGAGCGATAAAAAGTATCAGGAAATGGGGGAGGTTTTTTTCAACAGTTTAAAGCGGTATTGCAAAACCGACGGCGGCTACGCGCATCTCGAAGACGTCACCACCAAGGAAAAGGCTGACCGAATGGAGAGTTTTTTCTTCGCGGAAACGCTGAAATATTTGTACCTGTTGTTCGCCCCGAAGGAGGCATTGCCGTTTGACAAAGTTGTCTTAACAACCGAGGCCCACCCCTTGAGAAAGACTTGGTAGAGGCTTTTCAGGAGGGTTGAAACCCTCCCTTGGTTTTGCTTAGATTGCCACGACTTGAAAGTCGTGGCAAAAACATCTCTGTAAAGGAATGAGTTTTCCAGGATTGCCCCGACTATAGATAACAGAAGCTAACCCTCATCTTCATGCCCAATTTCAAATTTATTCACTATTAAGGAGCCCAACCAATGAGAAGCTTACCCAAGAACCTGGCAACATTTTGCCTCTGCGCTTTCGCTTTGAACCCATTGTTCTCGCAAGAGCGTGAGGACAGAACGCTGCTTCCATGGGATCAGATGCGTTCCATCATCAACGAGGCATCGGGCGAGAGAGCCATGCATCACGTTCTCGAGCTTGTACCCTACCCGCGGGTTCGGCCGCTTTCGGAATACGCAGGAAATTTCAGAGAGACTGAAGTGATGATGAAATTTGCCAGAGAGTACGGATTTAGCAATGTTGGAATCGAGTCTTTTCCGACTCAGCAACGTCTGTGGCAGCCGACGCAGGGTGAACTCTGGATGGTCGAACCGGAGGCCCGAAAACTCTACGACATCTACGATGTTGCCATCTCGCTCGCGGGCAACAGCCCGACGGGTGAAACGACGGCAGAAGTTGTTGATGTGGGCGCAGGGGCAAGGGCAGAGGACTACGCAAATAAATCTGTCGATGGAAAAATCGTCCTTGGTTCAGCAAACCCCAACACGCTTCAGCGTCTTGCCGTTTTCGAACGCGGGGCGGCGGGTGTCGTCAGTTACAACTCTCTTCGTTACGACGACTACCCCGATCAGATCCTCTCCGCCGGTATTTCGGCCAATCCTCCGGAAGGAAAAAAGCCGGGCTTCGGCTGGGCCGTATCTCCACGCGTTGCGCGGGAAATTTCAGCAATGCTCGCGGCGGGAAAAAAAGTCGTGCTCAAATCGATTATCAAGTCTGAGACGTTCCCTGGCGAGCTCGAGGTGGTACATGCGACCATCCCCGGCGACGGGACGACTGACCAGCTTGTGGGAGTCTCCGCTCATTTGTACGAAGGCTACATCAAGCAGGGCGCAAATGACGACAACTCAGGCTGTGCTATGACGCTCGAAATGGGCCGTGCATACATCCGACTCATCAACGAAGGAAAGCTCCCCAAACCGAAACGGACGATCCATTTCCTCTGGGTCCCGGAGATCAGCGGCACAAATGCATGGCTCAACGCGCACAAGGATGTCGAGCAAAAAATGATCGCCGACCTGAATTTCGATATGGAAGGGCTCAAACTCTCAGCGAGCCGCAGTTACTGGATGCTTCATCGGACGCCCGACACGTTTCCTTCGTTCCTCAACGATGTGTGTCAGAGCGTTCTGGAATTCGTCGCCAACACGAATTACGAACGGATCCGGTATCGGGGAAACGGATACAAGTACACACTTCCGGTGACATCGCCCAACGGCAGCATGGACCCGTTCACGATTTCGGTGGAGAAGCACTACGGCTCCAGCGACCACGTCACCTACATGCAGCACGGAATTCCCGCCGTCATTTTTGTGACCTGGCCCGACATGTGGTACCATTCATCTCACGATACTCCCGATAAGCTTGACCCCACTCAATTTAAACGTGCCGCCGTGGTCGGTATTGGAGCGATGAGCCTTCTGGCCTCGGCCGGCGATGAAATGGCTACCGCGATCGCTGGAGAGTCGATTGCGCGGGGTTCAGAGCGCATGGGTGACTCCGAGCGGAAGGGTTTAGGCTATATCTCGGACGCGAGCGATCCGGCCGGATTATCTCAGGCGTATAAGGAAGCTCGCAATACCGTGCGCCACCAGGCGGAGGTCGAAAAAGCAGTCGTTCGTTCTTCTAACGTTCTGTTTAACAACCCCTCGGAAGGCCTGAAGAAACTTGCCGCTTTTGAGAAGCTTGTGGATGATCGCGCATCTTCACTGCAAAATGAGGTGACCGCATACTATAGACTGCGCGCTGAACAGAAAAAGGCGCCTGTCGCAAGGCTCGAATTGACGGCGGGGGAAAAAGAGGCTTCACGAATGGTCGCTGAACGAGTTGTGCGGCAGGGTGCGGGGCCGGGAGGCGGGGGCGGCGGATTTGGCGGGCAGGCTGCTGCTCTGGCAAATTTGTCCGACCAGGAACGCGTCTCCCTTCGCAAGGTTCCTCAGCACATGACGGCCGAACTCAATATCCTTCTGGGACAAAAAAAATCCGTCCTCGAAATCCGGGATTTTCTTTCGGGAGAGTTTGAACCACTGCCACTTGAGGATTTGCTGGAAAACCTTCGAGTGCAGGAAAAAATGGGCAACGTGAAGCTTTCAACAAGATAGAAGGGTTTCATCTACCGGTAGGCGACGTGACACTGCGTCGCCTACCTGCTCCAAAATCTCCCTCGCGTGATTCCTTCGCATCCGGTTCGTTTCTTCCCGAGGCCCTCCACCTTGTAGATATTGTCGTACCCCTCGACGACCAGCCACGAGCTCCCCATCGACTTTTGCACTCCCATGTTATCGAAGCACTCGCTGGAGAGGCCTGCTTTCACGAGAAGATACGGGATAATATTGGAGTGCGTTACAAGGAGTACTGATTGGTCCGGTCCGAATTTCTTGGAGAGCTGAGCGTAGAATGATTCGATCGCCGCGGTGTCCATCATCGCCCGGACAGTATCAACGGGAACACCAAGTTTTTGGGAGAGTGGAAATGTCGTATGGAGCGTTCGTGTCGTAGAGCTGCTGTAAATGGCGGCAAATTTCATAGCCTCAAAATGCTTCGCAAGCCTGGCTGCCGTCGCCACGCCTGCTTCACTGAGCGGCTGGAATGTCCCGAGCTCGCGCTCCGGCCAGTTCGCAAGCTTCTCCGCATGACGGACGATGTAGAGAACAGGCTGCGATAAGGCCAATGAAGCTGCGCAACAGCACATCGCGAGCAGAGTGGAGATTGCCCTCAACAGAAACCTCATATGAACAACTCCTTCCCGGTGGAAATTTTAGTAAACTGTGAATCAAGGTGCAAAGCTAAAGAGACGAATGTGGAAAAGCAACAAGAAATGCTACCGACTGTTTTCTACTCTTCCACCTCAAGCTTTTTTTCCTTCGGCCTGATTTCGTCGTGAATACGCCAGAGCGCTGCGTAAGCATTTTCGCTCCCCCATTGGACGGCAGGGATAACATAAAAGACGCAATCTAGGGGTTTTAACCCTTCTCATGATGGCATGGGGAGCGACCAAAATGTGAAAAGATGTGGATCGAAAATTCTGGTGAATCAGAACGGCACTCTTCCCCTATGAAAAAACTCTTCCTCTTTTTTCCTTTTGTCTTCTCATTTTCCTTCTCTCAAAACTCTCCTCCGAATTTTGTTCCTCGCTTTTCCGATCAAACTCGTCTTTCCGTTTTTCCCGTTTTGTTCGTCCCAGGCGATGCATCCCTTTCTCATGAAGAAGCTGCCTCTGCGCGTGAGCTTCTTCATTCACACCTCGAAATTGCTCAGAAGCATTATCGAGCCCTCCTCAGAACAGACACCTTTGTTTTTCTGGAAGGTGAGAGCAACGTCTACCGGTCGAACAACAATCATTCTTTCTTCATCGATGCTCCTGCAGATAATAACGACGGAAAACCAAATCGCATTATGAAGGAACTGTTCCAATGGAAGAACGATGACCGGTACGGGTCGAATCGTGTCTATCTCGTGATCTACAAACGTCCACAGGGGAAGGAACCGAAAGATAAGGATCCGTGGTTTGGCGGCGGGCGACCGTTGAACGGTCCGCCCAACACGGGCGGCGGCTACGTGGAGATGGAATTTTGGTCCTTGATGAGCGATCGACCCTATCCTTTCCAGTCGACTCTGGTGCATGAACTGGGCCATGCATTCGGTATGAATCATTCCGATTACCTCGGGTACGACATTTCGAAAAATATGTCCATCATGTCGTACAATATATCCCACTGGTCGAAGGGTCTTTCCCAAAGCTCGGATCCAGGCGGACTGAATCCGGAAGAATATTTCGTTCTTTCGTTGAACAAACGGGCATTTCCGGATTTTGTGTATGACGACTCAACTCACAATCCTGGTGGCAAGTCCTTTGATTTCGAAAAGATCCAGCAATATTTTTTGGGGCCGATGGGGGAATCTATTGGCCTCTTCAAGAGTTTTGCGGGAGTCGGATATGAACTGTACTTTGATGGGAGAAGAGTGAATGGCCCGGATGCTGCATTATGGTCATACTTTCAGGCAAAGAAGAATCTCATGTGGAATTTAGAGAATCAGAAGGGGGTAGATGTTGAGGGGAGGTATAATGGAGTTGCGATTGTTGTGAAGGAATAGTTGAAACTGATCACGCTCAGAAATCCGTAAATGGATTTTACCGATTTTGCTCAGAACCTCAGTTAGTCGTGATGCTCCGCCGCACTCATCCCTTCCGCCCCGGGGAGTTTTCCAATTAAGAGCTGAGGGTTGTGAATGAGAACTGGAAGATGCTGCGGACAGATCCAGAAATTCTTGCCCTGAAACGACAGCGTAATAAGCGGAATTTCATTCTGCGAACGCCCGCAAGCCACACATTGTGTCGACTGACCTGTCATGAATTTCTCCTGATTCCTCGTTGTTTTTCTAAGTAATTTTGTGCCAACTGATAATCACTCGATTTACTCTTCCACTTCAAATTTCTTTTCCTTCGGCCTGATTTCGTCGTGCATACGCCGGAGCGCTGCGTAAGCATTCTCACTCCCCCGCTGAACAGCGTCGCGATACATCCTTGCTCCTTCTCCTTTGTTGCGGGCTACGCCGATTCCTTTTTCATGGCAGTATCCTACCGCGACGAGCGCGATGACAGACCCGTCTTCCATCGCTTGACGGAGCATCGCGAGGTTCATTTCCACTCGTTCACCCCGGACCACGGAGAGAGCTGCAAGCCGAATCCTGGCCTCGACACTTCCAAGGCCGGCTGCTTGCCTCCACAAATCCTCCGCTTTTGCACGATCCTGTTTTACCCATCTGCCCGATTGGTAGCACATGCCAAGCTCGATGAGAGCCTGCCTGTAGTTCTTCTCAGCTGCTGATTGAAGCATCCCGAGGGCCTGGTCGGGCGTCAGGCGATTCTCAACTTGCACGGCGAGCAGCCCCGACCATATGAACTGCGCCTGTGTGTCGCCCGACTTTGCTCTTCGCTCCAGCTCCTGAGCAAACCCTTGTTCGTGAGCCAGATTCCAGAGCAATTCGTGCGCGCGGGGAGATTCTGCTCTTAATGCGCGGAGGTAGTATTCGGCCGCCATGAAACGGTCTTTTTTCACGTTGAGACCTTTCTCGTATAAACGGCCAAGATAGGAGAGCGCTTCCGGACTCCCCGCATCCGCTTCTTCCTCCAGGGAATTCACCGTCAAGGCGCTCGCCGATCGATCGTCCGGCTGATTTCGCATCGCTTCAAACGACTTTTTCAACTGTGAGCTCCCTTCCCGCATCAGGTCCGCGACAATGGTTGAATCGTCGGCACGCGAAGAAGTGTCCACGTCGAATGTCAGAAAAATGGGGCGCAGCTTTTTGGTGGAAGAATCCTTCGCCGACTTGACTTTCGACGATGAAGTCGTCATCGAGTCGACATGAATTCCCCGTTTTTCAAACTCTTTAAAAATTTTTTTTGCTGCCGCAAAATCGTTGTCGGCTGCTTCTTTGATAAGCTGGTACGCTTTAATCCAGTCCCTGGGAACAACGAGGTTTTCTGTCAGCAGTAAGCCTTGCACATACGTCGCTTCGGGCAATTTTTTCTCCGCAGCCGCTTCAAACTGCCGGTAAGCTTCGAAAGGGTTCCAATCGAGTCCGATGCCGTTGAGAAGGAAAATTCCCAGGTTAAATCTGGCAGTCAGAAACTCCTGCTCCGCCGATTTCTTAATCCAGTAGACCGCTTTTGCCGTGTCAGCACTAAATCCCTTTCCCGTAAGGAAGCGAAGGCCCAGCTCGTGCTGTGCTGCGGGTTCGCCCGCGTTGGCTTTTTGAACGAGCGTAAAACCTTCCCAGAGCTGGTAGTCGACGTCCGACTCTTTGATCATGGAATGAATGGTCGTCGGCCGCTGGCGCGTTTTGCGCTGAGCATTGCACAAACTCAGACTGAAAAAGAAACAAACGCATGCGACGAGAAGAAATTTCGCATTAATGTTCAGAGTGCTTTTCGGGTCTTTTTTCGTTATCAATACATCGTTCATATGAAGCTTTTCTTCCATGTGTACGGCACCGGGAGGCCACTCGTTATTCTCCACGGCCTTTTCGGTTCCTCCGACAATTGGCGCACCGTCAGCAAAAAGCTTGCCGGAAAATTTACAGTCTTCGCCGTCGACCTTCGCAGCCACGGCAGTTCTCCCCATAGCGAGACCATGACCTTGGAAACGATGGCGCAAGATATGAAAGAATTCATGCAACAGCACAACTTGCCGTCCGCATTTTTTCTTGGACACTCGATGGGCGGAAAAACAGCCATGCGGCTCGCCCTCAACGATCCTCAGCTTGTCGAGGCCCTCATTGTCGCCGACATTGCTCCCCGCAAATATCCATCGCAACACGACTATATTTTCGACGCAATTCTCAGACTCGACCTTCGACACTATTCCAACCGAAAGGAGATTGACGATGCTTTGTCCGGGGCGATCCCTTCGCTTGCGACGAGGCAGCTCGTCATGAAAAATCTGACACGCGATCAATCCAACGAATTTCGATGGAAGGTGAACCTCGAGGCAATTCGGAAAAACTACGACGGCATCAACGATGCCGTCACGGCGCATGCTCCTTTCGAGAAACCGACGTTGTTCATCCGTGGTGCACGATCTGCTTATATTCAACCGGCCGATGAGGAGGAGATCGCAGAACTCTTTCCGAATTTCCATATGAAAACGATAGACGATGCAGGCCATTGGGTTCATGCGGATGCGCCTGAGGAGTTTGTCCACATCGTTCTGGATTTTCTCGAAAAGCAGTTATAGATTCTTTCCGTTCTTCACTCGGAGTTCGCCTTTAAGGACGTCCTACTAAACACGGAGGTTCCCATGCAGAGCATTGTGGTCAAGAAAGAATTCGTTCGTTCGGGTATTACATTTGGCTCAGCCCTTGCCATCACGATTTCATGGTCCGCGAACCAGTCGATTCTCTGGGCCATTTGTCACGGCCTGCTTTCGTGGATTTACGTCGTTTATTTTGCGTTCTTGAAGTAAGTCGCTCGGCATCCCACCATTTCTTGAGGAGTCTTCCATGAAATCTATTCGTTTCGTGTTCTCTACGTTGGCTGTACTCGTCGTTCTTCATCCGACATTTGCTCAGAAGAAAATACCAACGCCTTCCGAGTTTCTCGGCATGCAAATCGGCGCAGACAGGACGCTCGCTGACCATCGTCAGGTCGTCTCGTATTTCAAAGCCCTCGACGCCGCATCAGACCGTGTCGAAGTTCAAACCATGGGGCAGACGACTCTCGGAAATGAATTCATCCTCGCCGTTATCTCGTCCGAAGAAAATGTTCGGAACAAGAAAAAACACCAGGAAATTGCCCGGAAGCTTCACGACCCTCGCGGACTATCAGAACCAGAAGTGAATGGTCTGGTGAAAGAAGGCCGGGCGATCGTACTCGTCACATGCAATATCCACTCGACAGAAATCGGCGCCAGCCAGATGGCGATGGAATGGGCTCATGTATTGGCAACGTCAGAGGACGAAAAAACAAAGCGATGGCTCAATGAAGTCATTGTTCTGCTCGTACCCTCCCTCAACCCGGATGGCCAAATCATGGTCACAGAATGGTATAAAAAGAACCTCGGCACGAAATACGAAGGCGGACGCTTGCCCTGGTTGTACCATCACTATGTCGGCCATGACAACAACCGCGATTGGTACATGCTGACGCAGAAAGAAACCAAGGCCATGAATCGCGTCGCCTACTTTGAGTGGTTTCCGAACGTCTGGCTGGACGAGCATCAGATGGGCTCGGCCGGACCACGAATTTTCGTTCCTCCTTATTCAAACCCCGTCGCAGCGACGTTGCACCCCATCATCTGGCGGGTGCTCGACCACATCGGGACGCTTATGTCGTGGCGTCTCGAGCAGGAACGAAAGCAAGGCGTCATCTACGGTTATTCCTATGACGCATACTGGCCCGGAGGCACAAAGAACACGGGTTGGTTCAAGAATGTTATCGGTTTGCTGACGGAAGTGGCGTCCGTGCGCATTGCGACGCCGATAGAAGTTTCACCGACGGAATTGCAGTCGAATAACAAGGGCCTCTACGGATACACTCAGCAAATCAACTTTCCCAACCCTTGGCCCGGTGGTGTATGGCATCTGCGCGATATCATGGATTACGAGATCACTGCTTCGAACGCGCTGCTCGAAGCATGTGCTTCCCACCGCGAGGATATTCTGAATGCGACGTTGATGATGGTACGCGACAACATTAAGACCGGAAATCCGGATGAGTATTACAAGATTTCGCTCGACCAACGAGATCCTCATGCCGCTGCCAGACTCGCACATCTCGTTCGCGAAAACGGTGCCGAGGTTTCCGTTTCCGCCGACGGGAAATCCTATTTGATACCGTCAGCGCAGCCGTACGCCCGGTTTCTACAGGAACACCTCGGAATTCAGCGATATCCAAAGGTCCGGCCATCCACAGGCCCGAATATCATTCCCCCTTACGATATAACGTCCTGGTCGCTTCCACTAATGCTTGGTGTCACGGTTGACAAGATGAAACTTCCTGCCTCGGATCAGAAATCGCTTAGGCCGATCACCGAAAGCGACGTTCCGGAGGGTGCCGTATTAGATCCGAACGCAACAGTGTTCGCCGTCTCTCATGCGAGCAACAATGTTTCGAGACTCATCAACGACCTCGCGAAACGAAAAGCAAACGTTGCGCTGGCCAGAAATGCTTTCGACGCGGGGGGATTGTCTTTCCCTGCGGGCACAGTGCTCATCGATCAGCATGGCGAACTCAATGCTCTGGCCAAAAAGCACCGTCTCGTCTTACAAGGACTGGCCTCACGGCCGCAGGTTGCCGTCGACAAGATGCGGGAGGTGCGCGTGGGCCTGTATAAACCCTGGGCTGCATCCATGGATGAGGGCTGGACGCGCTGGGTGCTGGAGCAGTACGAATTCAACATGAAGAGCCTCGAAAATAAAGATGTGAAAGCCGGGAATTTGAATGCGAGTTTCGACGCCATCGTCTTGCCGGATGTGGACAAGGAGGTCATTTCCGAAGGAAAACCAAAACGGGAAGAAGGCCAGATGCGTTACTTCGAAGAATTGCCGCCGGAGTACTCGGGTGGTATCACGAAGGACGGCACAAAAAACTTGAAGGAGTTTGTTGAAAAAGGAGGAACGCTTATTGCGATGGCGACTTCTTCGGATTTCGTGATTGAAGAATTCAACATCCCCGTGCAAAATGTGCTTGGTCGCGCAACGGCGGAACAATTCAATTGCCCCGGCTCCATTCTCCGCGTTCATGTGAACCCCAATCACCCGGTGACATACGGGTTGCCGAACGAGGTCGGTGCATTTGTGAATGAAAGAATTGCGTTCCAGACTTCGCTCCATGGAAGCGAGCTTTCGCACAAAGTGCTTGCCTGGTACCCGCGGGATTCAGAAGACATTTTGTTGTCGGGCTGGATTTCGGGCGCCGAACGGCTTGAGCGACGGACTGCCGCGGTAGCGCTCACCTACGGAAAGGGCAAAATTGTACTACTTGGTTTCCGCGTTCAACATCGGGCGCAAACAGAAGGCACGTTTAAGTTCCTATTCAACGCCATTCATTGGGCTGGCATGATTGGAGGAAACTGACGATTCGATGTCCTCGGACTAATTTCGTGCAATGGCGATGAGAAAGAGCTCTGATCTGGTTTTTTTCTGTTTCGCGGTATTAGCTTTAATGGCGTGCGAAGGGGAAATTCCCGCCAGGCTCGATCCGAGCGATGTCTTCGAGAGCAGGGTGCAGGCCTTCTACAACTTGTCGGTGATACAGAACGATCTAAGGGTCCTTTTCACCGCCAGAAACAAGTTCGACGAGACGCTTCAGGCTGTTGCCGACTTCAGCGGGACGCTGGAACTCACGATGGCACGCAACACGTCGATTCGAAAAACTTTCACATTGTCCGCTGCACAACTTGTCTATGCACGCAGTTATAATGCAGGCGCAAGAGTGCTTACGATTGACCCGGGTGACTCTGTCGTGTTTGGCGTCAACTGGAATTTTGTTTCCGACGCCGGCCTCGACCTTCGACTCGACCATTTCAGATATACACATGATGCATCCTGCCTTCCGCCAGGGGACCGGGAACTTGCAGATCCTGAAGTCATTATTATTGGAGGTCAACTGAAAATATTCGACAAAGTGAACGTGACGAAGGCTGGGTCTATTCAGTTCCTGCTTTGCCACGTCAATGTATTCGTACTACCTAACTATTGCACGCCAGTGTTACCAGGTCAGTGCAAATAGAAACGTATTTCGGAGGCAGCGCCTGGGCAAGTCTTAGGGCAGGAAGTCTTCAAACTGTCTTTCTGGAATTTCAGGTGGAAAAGCGCCGAAGTTCTTTCCTTCAGGATCTACCTCGACAAACCGGAGGATCTGGGTCCTCTCTTTAAGTCTCCGGACAATTGCCAGCACTCCGAGTATTCCCAGGCCTAAA
>CAYIBG010000006.1:0-25319 GCA_964361365.1 uncultured Ignavibacteriaceae bacterium
CCAGACGAAGCGCTTGGCAAAGTGACTCCATGCTGCACATAGGCTGGCATAGCCATCGTTTGAACAACGATTCCACCTCGTGAGTACACAACTGAATCACCTTTGTTGTTATGTGCCACGAGTCGGATGAAATCGAGCTTGTTGACAGAAGAAGGGAGATTAAAATCGAGAGTTCTCGTGGCATCGTTGTAGAATGCCAGCATGTCATACGTTGTCAGCGACGAGGTTGGCGTCTGACCGGTCGAATATTTGATGGATGTGATGGTGTCGCTGTTCGCATGAACAAGCCCAACCGTAATCCTTGTGATTTGCTGACTCACTTCTGTGCCATAAAACTCGAACCAAAACAGTTTTGTCAACCGTAGAACTGAGTTACTATTGTCGGTCGGATTTGTCTCTGGATTCAGCGGATCTGAATACCACCCATTTTGAGAACCCCCTTGATTAAACTTGTACTGAAAAACTGAATCGCCAAGATTTCTTCGTGAATCTGAAGGATCGTGAATTTTGAATATATATGCTTTGGTCCAGGCTCCGATTCCACCATTGTAGGACATCTGTGATGCATCACCTGGCGCAATGACACCCGATGCATTTGATCCCCAGTTATTGAATTGACCCGGGACAAAACATACAGAAGATGGCGACTGGTGAGTGCGAAAAACGATTGTGACACTATCTGCAGTCGTTTGAGCAGAGGCAGTTTCTGCAAAAGCAAATAATACAATCGTTTTAAGAAAGCGCTTCCACGACAGGATGAAAAAAAACATGTTAGAACAGTGTATAGATAAACGGCGCAAGTGCGGACCCTTGAGTTAAGACAATGAAGAGACCGAGAAACAGAAGAACGAAAATAATCGGGCCGAGCCACCACTTCTTGCGAATTCGCATGAATGCCCACAGCTCACTGAAAATCTCGAGGTTGCTTTTAAGGTTCTTGAAGAAAGCCATCGTCAGTCGAGTTCGAACTCCTCCTGCAACACCTCTTGTTTATAGTCGCCCAGTTTGCCCTTTTCGAGTATGAAGCTGCCCATCACGAGGCAGTCCATTTCCGTCCGCATAAAACAACGCCAGGCATCCTCGGGCGTGCATACAATAGGCTCGCCCCGCACATTGAACGATGTGTTGATAAGAACCGGACATCTTGTTTGTCGGTCAAACTCCGCAATCAGGTCATAAAACAGCGCATGTTGCTCTCGTGAGATCGTTTGAAGACGTGCGGAGCCGTCCACATGCGTCACAGCGGGAATTGTGCGTTTGTCACTCCGCACATTCGCCACAAAAAGCATAAATGGACTTGGCCGGTCGAATTCAAAATAGTCGGATGTTTTTTCCTCAAGGACAGTCGGGGCAAAAGGTCGGAAGCTCTCACGGAACTTAATTTTCAAGTTGACGATCGACTGATTTTCTTGGTTTCTGGCATCTGCCAGAATGCTCCTGCTTCCAAGTGACCTCGGCCCAAACTCCATCCTCCCCTGGAACCAACCGACGACTTTCTGGTCGGCAATGAACCTGGCTGTTTCCTGAATAATCTCTTGCCGGGAGCATTTTCGAAATCGTACATGCTTGGACTGCAGCAAAGCTTCGACCTCTGCGTCGGAAAACTCGGGACCGAGAAAAGCGTCCTTCATGACATACGAGCGTGGATTTTTCAAAACGGTGTTGTAAGCATAGAAAGCCGCACCCACCGCACCGCCCGCGTCACCGGCCGCAGGCTGAATGAACACGTCTTGAAACGAAGTACTCTCCAGTATTTTACTGTTCGAGACGCAATTGAGCGCCACGCCCCCGGCCATGCACAGGTTTTTCATCTTGGTTTCTCGTTCCACGTGGCGGGCCATGGAGACCATGATTGCGTCCGTCGCTTTTTGAAGTGAAGCAGCAACGTCCTTGTGAAACTGACCCAGTTTGGTTTCAGGCTCTCTCACCGGTTCACCAAACAACGCGGCGAACCTCTTCCCCGTCATCCTCAGTCCGTATTCATACGTGAAGTACTTCATGTTCAAGCGATAGCTGCCGTCGTCCCGCAACGTGACGAGTTCTTTCATGATCAGGTCGTAGAATCTGGGCTCTCCATATGGCGCCAACCCCATCACTTTGTATTCAGCGCTGTTCACCTTGAAACCAAGGTAATACGTGAAAGCAGAAT
The DNA here is from genome assembly GCA_964361365.1 of uncultured Ignavibacteriaceae bacterium. Taxonomy (GTDB): domain Bacteria; phylum Bacteroidota; class Ignavibacteria; order UBA10030; family UBA10030; genus JANOGR01. The sequence goes on from CAYIBG010000006.1 coordinate 2,150, forward strand.
ACAGGAGGCCGAGCGAGTGAGGAAAATGGATGGCTTTCAGGAGCTGTATATCATTCTGTTTTCCGAATCCATACGCCGTCGTGTCCCACTCGCCAACGCCGTCGGTCGTGAGAATGGCCGCCTCTTCAAACGGGGAGACGAGGAACGCGCTTGCGGCATGCGACATGTGATGGTCGGTGAACAGGATCTGACCGTCGTACGCCAGGTCTTTCCGAATCATTTGAGGTATCCAGATTTTTTCCTTGATCCATACCGGCATCGCTTTGAGAAATGACAAAAACCCCTTCGGGAACGTAGCAATATAGGTCTGGAGGATTCGGTCGAACTTGGTGAACGGTTTGTCATAGAAAACCACGTAGTCGAGGTCTTGCGGCTTGAGAGAAGCGTGGCTGAGGCAAAAATCGATGGCATGCTTCGGAAAACCCTGGTCGTGTCTTTTTCTCGTAAATCGTTCTTCCTGAGCAGCCGCGCTCAACCTGCCGTCAAGGACAACGGCAGCAGCGGCGTCATGGTAGTAACAGGATATTCCAAGAATCTTCATTCTAGTTAGAATTGATGAAGCGATTGCTCAATCTCGTGTGAGGCGGGTTCTTTAGTGATCCAGAACGAAGGTTCTGCCTTTATTCGATGGCGGAGCAAATCTTTTCGGAAAAGCCAAATCGCCAGCGACATCGGGCCTATCAATAGCACATAGACGACTGTCAGCAACACCGTGGTGTTGACGACGGCGAGTGCGTGAGCAAACTTCATCCACCATTGATACAGTGTCTTGCCGATTTTGTCCATCACCGAGTCCGATCTTTGTCTTCAATATATCCAAAACACGTCCGATTTTCAAAGAAAAAAAGACTTCAATTCGCTTGAAGCTCATTTCAGTTTTTGACCTTTTAATGATATATTCATGAGACAGAGTCCCACCTGCTGCACATGCCCGGACGTCAGAGTAAATTGAATCCACCTACACTCAGGAAACGGCGAATATTTTTTGCCATCACAGCAATCACTCCGCTGATTTTGCTTGCGGGCATGGAATTTTCACTCCGTTACTTCCACTATGGTCCTAACCTCTCTTTGTTCGTGACGGAAAGAATTGGCGGCAAGGAGTATCATATCCTCAACCAGGACGTCAAGGGAAGATATTTTTCACGTGTAGAGTTTACACCCAACACGTCGAACGACATGTTTCTGATGCCAAAGCCGGATCGCACATTCAGAATTTTCTGCCTTGGCGGTTCTACAACGGTGGGGTTCCCGTACGGCTTTGCCGGCTCGTTTTCGACATTCCTGAGGGATCGGCTCAAAAAAACATTCCCCGAAAAAAGCATTGAGGTCATCAATCTCGGGATGACGGCCACGAACAGTTTCACCGTAAACGACATTGCCCATGAATTACTCAGCTACCAGCCGGACCTCTTTATTGTGTACGACGGGCACAATGAATTCTACGGAGCCCTGGGCATTGCTTCGCTCGAGACCCTCGGTGGGGCTCGTTGGATGGTCAAAGCATATCTTCAGATAGTCCATCTTCGCTTATTCCATTTAATGCGAAACGCACTAAGAAGCGTCGGGGCTATGTTTGGAGGGTCCGACCGGCACGTCGACTCAGGCACGATGATGGAAAGACTTGCCCTCGGTCAATATGTCCCATACGGCAGTCCGATGTACTCGCGCGCTCTGAAGAATTTCACGGACAATCTGGAGGAGCTGAAAGACGTATCCGAAGGACACGGGATCGCCGTCATCCTTGGCACACAAGTTTCCAACCTCAGCGACCTCCGCCCCTTTGTATCGAATTTTGCTCAGGCCACCCTTCAGTCAAGCCGGGATTCCAGTCTCCGCGATATGGCCGTTGGTGAGCAATGCCTGCAACAAAATGAGTTTGATTCAGCTGCAAGTAATTTCAAACGGGCACTCAGCCATGATTCTCTCGTGGCTGACGCGCATTTCTTCCTGGCAAAGTCTCTGCGCACACATGGGAAAAACCGGGAAGTGCGAAATCATTACGTAAAGGCTCGGGATTTTGACGAGCTGCGATTCCGTGCAAGCACTGACTTCAACAACGCCATTCGAAACATGGAAAACAAAGGAACATGCTTTGTCGCTGATATTGAGTACACGTTTGCCGCTTTATCAAAAGACTCCATTGTGGGCAAGGAGCTCATCCTCGAACACCTCCACCCCAACCTGTTTGGCTATTTTCTTATGGCAAAAGAGTATGCACATGTGATGAGGAAACAATCGCTCATCGCTCCAAGTGAAGAGTGGACCGCCAGAGATACAATTGCTGATACAATGTTCTGGAACAATCGCTCTGTGACAGAACTTGATGAACGAGCGGCCGCAAGAAGAATAGAGATCCTCACGTCCGGCTGGCCGTTCAAATCTGCCAGCACTCCTCTTGCCTTGATATCTCCATCCGACACTCTTGGTCAGATTGTGCAAAGTTTGCTCAGCGGTGAAATAAGCTGGGAGGAAGCACACGTCCGAGCGGCGGAGTTCTACACATCAAAAAAAGATCTGAAGAAAGCCCAATCTGAATACCGGGCCATTGTGAACCAAATCCCTGTGAGCAATTCAGCTCGTTTGCGCCTTGCGCAACTTTTCCTGGCTGACCGCAAACTCGATGAGGCCCGGCGTGAGCTCCTCGAGTCGCTGAACATTGAAAAGACTTTTTATGCGTGCAAACAACTTGGCGCTATTTCCCTGGATCAATCGAAACCTCAGGAAGCAGTGGTATACCTGGATGATGCAATCAGGCTTGGCGAAAACACGCAACAACGATCGGATGCCGGTTATCTCCTGGCCCTCGCCCATTTCCGTCAATCGCAATTTGAGCGTGCCGAGCGGGCGCTCAACGAAGTACTCAACATCAATCCAGGATTCGCGCCAGCACGCGACCTTTTAAATCGAATCAAGCAATCCCGATGAACGCATGACGAGTCCCTCACTGTCTTCTAGGAAACGATGGATCTTCTCGTCCATCCTCGTCCTTATTCCGCTCCTGTTTTTTGTGATTCTCGAACTGAGCCTTCGGTTGACGGGATATGGTGAAAACCTCGATCTCGTCATCAAAAGAGTTGTCAACGGCAAGGAATACTTCAGCATCAACCGGTCCGTGAACAAACGATACTTTACTCAACCCGGCATCCCGGCGCCTGAACCTGCGGACGACATATTCGAAATCCAGAAATCAAAAAACACGTTGAGGATCTTCTGCCTTGGCGAATCGACCATGGCAGGATTCCCTTATGAGTTCAACGTTACGGCGCCGAGTATGCTGAAGGACCGATTAACTTCGGCCCTGCCCGGTCAAACGATTGAAGTCGTGAACGTCGGAGTTGCTGCGGTAGGAAGTTTTGTCGTGCTTGATTTTCTCCAGGACCTCCTTCCCTATGAGCCCGACCTGTTCATCGTCTACCTTGGCCATAACGAGTTTTACGGCATTTTCCAGCCGGGCTCGGCGCTGAGAGGATTCGGCGGCCGACGACTCACAAACATTGGTATCAGGCTTATCAGGTTCAAAACTTATTTGCTTCTGCGGAATATTGTTTCTTCGTTTCAGAATGCTCCAACCTCGACCGGCTCAGTTCTGATGGAGCAGATGATGGGTGAACAGAAAATACCGTACGGCAGTCCGCTCTATCAGGAAAGCCTGGAAACGTATGTGCAGAATCTTCAATCAATGATGGATGAAGCAAAGAGCCATGGCATCCCTATCATGTTCTCCGCACTTGTGAGCAACATCAGGACGCAGGTTCCCTTCGCGCCCTTGTCTTCAACTCCGGTGGAACGACAAAAAGAGTACGATTCATTTCAACTCGCCGGCGACAGCAGCTTTGCAAATAAGGATTATTCGAAAGCTATCGTGCGATACGCGCAATCGGTTTCGATGGATTCCATGAATGCAAGCGGGTTTTTCAAGCTTGGCGTCGCTCTCACGGAATCTGGAAGAATCGAGGACGGGCGGCTGGTTCTTTCCAAGGCAAAGGATTTGGATGCTATTCGATTTAGGGCATCCGAGGATTTTCAGCGCGCTTTGTTCAAAGTTTGCACCGAGAACGAAGTTCCTGTTGCCCGGTCGGATTCGGCTTTCGAAGCGAACTCGGCGCAAGGGATTGTCGGAAGCGAGTTGATGACCGAGCATGTTCATCCCAACATCGAAGGTTATTTCATCATGGCGAAGACATGGTTCTCGACCATCAGGAACCGCCGTCTTCTCGCTCGAGGTATTGCGTGGAGCCCATCAGACAAACCCGATGATGAATTCCGAATCCTCGCCCCCATTACCGATTTCGATAAAACTGTCGGACATATCCGGATCCAGACGCTTCTTCATCATCCCCCGTTCGCCCCATCTGGCGCTCAATTCGAGTTCGTCCCGAACGGAGATGTCGAAAGGATTGCATACAGCTATGCACGCCAGCAAATTTACTGGTCGGATGCACGGTACAAATTGGCGGAGTTCTATGCCAGTCAAAGAGACTATCGCCGGGCAAGAGCCGAATGCCTCGCAATTGCCAAGGTAGTTCCGACAGCCTACCAGCCTATGCTGCAAATGGCCGATTATTACTCGATGGAAGGAAAAGCAAAAGAGGCGGAGGCGAACTATCTTGAGTCGATCAAGCGTGAAGACAATCCTTTCGCCCGATTTAAACTGGCCTACCTGCTACTCCATCAGGAACGTGCGGGCGATGCTGCTTCTCAACTGGAAGATGCCTTTCGACTCTCTTCAAACCAGCGCTTTTCTGTAAAGCCCGACGCCGTCCAGCTTGGCCGGTATCTGCTCGGCGTCGCATACGCGAAACTCGGACAATTCGAACTTGCCACTCAAAACGCTCAACGAGTTTTGGAAACAGATCCAAAGCATGCTGCGACACTTGACCTTCTGCGTCAAATTCAAAGCTTGCGGAACAAGCAATAAAAAAGGGATAGGAGCGTGTTGCTCCTATCCCTTGTTGGGTAAAAGCTAAACGGGTTACTTCAACAGCACCATCTTCTTGACATCTGTAAAGGAACCCGCTTCAATCCGGTAGAAATACACACCGGTTGACAATCGGCTCGCATCAAAACCGACCACATGCGTGCCCGCAGGTTTCACCTCGTTCACCAACTCCACCAGCTGCTGCCCCAGGAGGTTGAACACTCTCAGGCGAACAGTCGTCTGCTGAGGTATCGTGTAGCGTATGTTGGTCGTCGGGTTGAACGGGTTCGGATAGTTCTGACTCAGCTCAAACGTTCCCGGCGGAGTCATTGACTCTTCCACATCTGTCGGATATGTTGCAGTTTCTCCGACGAGCGGAGCGTCCTTTTTCCAATCATCCGTGGTAGCCGTGTACGTTGCCGGCCAAACTCCAGCTGTCCGCCTGATAAACCGCGTGATATACGGGTTTTGGCCGCCCAATCCTCCACCCTGATCCACGACACTCGCATCCGACTTCTTGTAGCGGTAGGTGTATTGCATGTTGTAGTGGGTCTTGCCCTTCACCTTGAACGACACCGTAAATACAGAGTCCGTTGCCGACTGACGGGTCATTTTCATCGTCTGCGTGAATGACGCCCCTTGCAGCTTCACCTGGGCTGACCGCCATAACGCATCCTGCCACACTAACCACAGCGTATCAGTCCCAAGTACGAACGGGTTCGAATACCTCGTCGCCGGACCCATGTTTACTTTCAGAGTTACAGTCGTGGAGTCTGTGGCTCCCAGCAACCCGAAATTATGAATCCCCGAAAAGTAACTGCGTTGCGGACCTTGACTCGTTGAGTTCACAACCGTATGGATGCTGTTGCCGTCTCCCCGTTCGGCTGGGTGTTCATACAAGAACCCATCGCGGTTGTCGCTGCTGCCACCCCAGATGATACCCGGGAATTTGTTCACCGCATTGGCAGAATCCAATCGCATGTAGAATTTATACGGCATCTGATCCCCGATCGGCACAATGATGCTTGTCGTCGTGTATTCCCAGATATTCGTAACCAGGGGGTTCGGAGTCGTCTTTTGACCGCTCCATCCCGTAAATCCGCCGCGCACCTCCACGGTGTCCTTGGTTGGGTCAAACCATCCCAACGTCACAAACGGACTAATGTCCGTCTGCCACAGAATGTTCGCAATCACCGTGGCGTTAAACACCGAGTCTCTGTCAAAATAGTCTTCTTTGTTGCCGACCATGACTGCCGGAATATTGCCCCCACCGACAGGAACGGTAAATGAACGGTCCGAACCAGACTCCCAGTCCAGTCCACCCCGCGCTGCCTTAAAGAACTTATACCCGAATTGATCACCCTCGTTCAGGATAAACGACCGGCTGTAGATACTGTCCGTCGCACCCTTGCTCATCCGCGCGCTCGTATCCTTTGTATTCCAGCTCTGGAAGCCTCCCACCACCCGCACCGTATCGCCATTCGCCGGCTGGAACGTGAGCTCCCGCATCTTGATCGACATGTTCACGCGGAAGTTGACACTTACCAACGGGCTCACTGCAGAGTCGTTATCGAAGAAGTATAGAGGCGTCTCATGTGCCCCATTGATAATAGCATGGACTCGATTGCTGACGTTCTCCCAGTCCCCTCCGCGTGCTGTTCTGAAGAACTTATAGTATACCGTGTCGTCTTTAACAGCGCTGCTATCCAACGCGCGGTTCAGAACCCATATGCTATCGTTGGCACTGTTTCGTGTCATTCGAACGGTTGTGTCGGTAGCTGACCAGCCGTTAAAGCTGCCAACTACTCTCACTGTGTCACCGGCCGTTGGGTTGAACTTGGTTTCTGCCCATTTCACGGCCATGTTGACTCGGAATTTCACGTCGTCTACCAATCCGGATCTGACACCAGCCCAACTTGACGACACCCGTATCCCTCCAATCGAAGCATTTGGCGTCATCGGAGCAACTGAAGAAGTGTTCGCTTGACGGAGAGCAAGTCTAGCTATATCTCCCTGTTCTGTACCTGAAGCTGCCTGCTTTACATCCGGGGCCGGTGTTCCTGTTAATGACGGATTCACCCAAAGAGATACTGTATCGTTATTTGCTCCGGATACCATTTGGTATGAAAAAACAAGGAGATGTGTTGTCCCCACGGCAAAATCTGTGCTAAACCACGCAGGCGATTGTCCACTCACAGCGTAGACTCCAAAATTTACCGTCGCCGCTGTCGAGCCCTGCCGGATAACCGTTCTTCCAACGAAGTTACTTGTGCTGTTCGAGGGCAAAAACGTAGCAAAGTAAGTCCCGCCACTCGAATTCAGACCTAAGTCTACGATATCTGTAACGTTTATTAACATGGAGGCATACGTTGTTGTACCATTTCCTTGAGCAGGGAATTGTCGATAAGCATCTTCTGCTGATGCGGTCGATGCAACCATGCTCACCTTGCCGCCAAGACCAGAAGGCGTATATCCTGAATAAGTAAGGGCTCCGCTTGAAACCAGAAACGGATTGCCGGTCCCAGAGAAACTGACCCAATTTCCGTTGCTAACATTTGCTCCTGCATTCAGGCTCGTTAACTGTCCTGGGGTGTAGTTGAATACCTCTTGCATCAACTGTCCCAAAGCGACGGTACTCATCGCAACAAAACAGAATGCAAGCATCAGTATGTATCTAATTCTTTTCATCATAAACCTCCTTCATGAGTGATTAAAATTTAATAAGCGATTATAGAGATTGTTTTTTCAAGACCACTCTTTTGTCCGTTGCGCAGGGTAAAGTGTTGATGCGGACATCATAGAAGCGCTTCCAAAATTTAAACACCACAGAATAAACAAAAGACCCTTTGTTGTCAAGCTTTTTCGAATGAAGTTTCGGAGAAGCCCGTTAGATAGGTGAATTCGGACCAGGTTCCTTTGCTTCAATGGACATTGCAAGTGACTATGATTCGCACTTCCATAATGCTTCCATGCCCTCTCCTGTCTTTTTTTTCGCGTCAGAATAACAAACTAACCGCAAACTTGTGAACATTTTGGAGCCTTCCGAACTGTTCATAGGCGTAATCGATCCTTGCAGTGATTCCAGGAGTCACCTCATACATGAGGCCGCCTCCAAATGTCGCCTTTTCTTCGCTCTCCCTTGCACCCACAGCTTTGTACCCTCCGCGGAGTGTCAGGAGTTTTCCAAACAAGGAATACTCCGCTCCCATGTTCAAGCTTTCAGAATTGTCGTTCGGATGAGACGCATCAACAGCCAAAACTAAAATCTGGTCTTCATCTGCGATCACGTCGTATGCAAAACCGATTCGTAGCGTCAACGGCAGCTCGAAAGCATCTGTGGAAAGACTAGCGTTGATGTTTGGGTTGTTCCCCTGGTTGGGGCTGATGTCTTTTTGAACCAACAGGTCGTCGCCGGTCATTCTCATCTTTTGTCCAAAGTTTGAGATTCCCGCCCCGAATTTCACACCGGGGAACGGAGTCACAAACAACGTCCCGAGGTCGAACGCAATCCCCGTCGCAGAGGAATTCCAGATGTACTCGTTTATGTATTTCACGTTGCCGCCGATTGAAAACCAATCCGTAAGGCGGTAAGCGTACGACACTCCGACTCCGATGCTTCCTGCCGAGAACGTCTGTCCGGTACCTTCAGGAAGATCCTCCGTCGTTCGCTCCATCTCTTCCATGGAAAGAGAAGTGAAATGGACTCCGACGGTTCCCCAATTCTTAAGAGGCACCACGACACCACCGAAATTGAAACTGATGCCGGCCAGCCAGTCTGCACGGGCAAAGATCGCCTCGGATTTTTGCAGGGCAGTTAACCCGGCCGGGTTCCAATACATGGCCGACGCGTCATTCGCAACGGCAACGAACGCACCTCCCATGCCGAGTGCCCGGGCTCCCACAGGGATGCTCAAAAATTTGGCTGCCGTCGTCCCCACTTTCGTGACCTCCTGGCCTCTGGCTGAATTCAGGAAACACAGAGCGGCCGCAAGAATCAGAAAGCCGTTGAAAACTTTTTTCACGGATTCTTCCTCCTGTTACTTGATGACGGCAAACTTGCCAATTTTCTCTCCGATGCCCGGCGCTTCAAGGTGATAGATATAAATACCATACGAAACCGACAAATTGTCTCGTGTCAGCATATTCCACTCGGCCGAGCCGTCGAGCATGGCACTTTCGTGCTCGATGGTCGCAACAAGTTCACCGCTTACCGTGTAAATCCGGATCGTGCAGCGTTGGGGTAAATGGTTGAAATGAATGGATCGTGGGCCTCTTCCCGACGAGAACGGGTTTCGTTCTTCCCAGGTTGCTGCAGCGACGTAGGGATTGGGAACAACCTTGACCTTATCAAGGCCCGATTTTGCCAGGTCGGCATCGACTCGTTGGGCTTTTGTTGAAAATTCAAAAACATCGCCAGACCGGAATAGTTTTGCAAGGACAACCGTTGCAGTGTCGCCCGATGTCGGCAAGGCCTTTGTCGAATCGAACAAAACATTAAACGACCAGGTGATGATCGTCGTATCGCGGCTGTCCTTTTCAAGGAACACGATAATATCGCTTCTGGTGCTTCCCGGACGGGTGGGGTCATACACTGCGCTAAAAACTCCTGCTCCCGAACTTGCTTCGAGCTCTGCAAATGCAAACCTGATTTTCTTGTTTTCGCTCGTGTTGTAAACAGAAAAATTCACCGGAATGGACGGAGGAGCGAAACCGGACGAAATTGTGAACTGCGTTGACGTGTCACGGCCCAATGCTCCGAACACAATCTTGTAATCACTCGGTTTCGGTTGACCGATGACGAAACCACTCCTCCACTGCTGGAACTGATAGGGATAAATGTTCGTTTTGCTCCACTTGGACTTAGACTGGTTGATTCCGAAATTCTTTTCGTTGAGAAGAACGAGACGGAACCCGTCAATCAGAGGTTGTTCGAGAGTGTCAGAAATACTCGTGCTTCTGCGAATCAGTGTATCGATCTGCGTCGAACTTGTGACATCAGCAAACGTAAAGTTCTTTGTCTTGAACGTATCCGGCGCTGTGCCTCCGCCAGAAAGAACAGTGTCCTCAAACGTGATTCTATATTTTCTGTCTTTGATTTTTGTCGGATCGAGGATCTTGTATCCTATCACTCCTGTCGTACTGCCGGAAACGAGTGCGATGGGCGTTATTTCGGGCGGAAGATATCCCGCAACCGGCGCTTCGGGCGTCACAATGACAACCGATGTGCCAATTTCCTTTACCAGGCCCGTTTGGTTATCGATGCTGATTCGCAAATTGCTTTCGGATGGCGCGATCTGAATGGAATCAGGCTCATAACTTTTTGCATACCCCCTGTCGTATGCGCGTACCACGTAGTAGTATTTCTGCCCATTTTGAACGGTCGAATCTGTCCATGAGTGCGTTAACCCAGTATCGTCGCCCAAATAGAATTGCAATCCATTGTAGCTAATACGGCTTAATCCTTTTATTCCATTCTTCAGGTCAAACTGAGCTATCGGCTTGAGATACGGAGCGGGGTTTCCAAACGCATCGGTAATGATTCTTGGATCTTGAAATGCGGGATCGGTAGAGCGATAGATCCGGTAACCTTCAAAGTCAGTGGGGTTTCCGCCGAGCCCCCCGACAAACGTATCAAAGGACTTCTCCGCTACATCATTCCAGTAGAGTGTCACCCTTCGGTCGCCTGCAACCGCTGTGACCATCGGTTCAAGCGGCACCTGCGCGAACCTGTAGTTCTCGTCATAGGCAAGTTGTGCCGTTGCCCTTTTTTTCAGGGCGTCGCTCTTCGCACCGGACTGCTCGGAAGTTCCCTGTGCAATCGCGTTTCCCAACACGACAGAGTACGAAACACGTTCAATCTGACCTGGCTGCAGCGGAAAAAACCCTGATGAAACGTACAGGTCAAAGTCTCCGCCGGATGTTCCCACCACTTGCCTCAATGCAACAGGGTCCACAAATCTCCCGGGAGTCATGTATTCGGCCCAGTAGGTGATATCCGCCGTCGTGCCGAAATTAATGCTCCCCGCTCGATTGTATTGGACATTCGTCACCCCAATCTGGTCGGCTTCTTTGATATCGGTTTTGTCGATATGCGGCTCACCGGGGAATGGTGTGCCCGCGCCGGACGTCGGTTTTCCGTCGCCCTCACCGATGTCGTTCGTATTGGGCGCTCCGTCCAATCCAACATCGTCCGTCAGCGCTCTCCAGTCGCCGTTGTTATCGATTCCGTCATCGCGGGATTCTTCAATGAGCTCGTCGATTTTCTCATCGATGTTTGCGTCCCGGCCGTCATTTCGATTGATGTACTTCCTCCCGAGCATGGCTTGAGTCACGTTGTATAACACGACATTTGTGCTGGGAACTCGATACCGTCGAAGACTGTCTGCCTGGTTGATCATGGCCTGCGTAATGGTTGGCCAATTCCCTTGTGAATTGCCGTCGTTGTCGATGTTATCCTTGAATCTTTTTCCCAGGTCCTCCGTGCCTAATTGAATAAGGTGAATGATTGGCTTTCCGTCCGTACCCATCTGAATTGCAGGGTTGTTCTGCGGGTTCGGCGGCCATCGTTTCCACACGTCTGTGGCCGCGCTGTCAATCATCACTTGCGTTACGACCGGACTCGAAAACTCACCGTCCCCATTGTTGTCAATTCCATCAGCAAAGGTTGTGGCTCGCTGAGTTCCGAATGAGACAAACGTTGAATCTTCATCGATCAGCCCGTTTCCGTTGTTGTCGACCGCGTCTCCCGAAACTTCTCCCTGGATAAGTTGACTGGTCACCGCCGGCCCTCCACCGGTTTGAGGATTTTCCGGACTGTCTCCGTCGTTGTCAACTCGGTCCACTGCATTTCCCGGGGTTTCAAGAAAACTTGTTGCCACGGCGCCAACGAATGTGCCCTGGAAAGCCGGGTTCGAGCTTGTTGCATTCGCATCCAGCGAGAAAGCCACCGCCAGGCGCAGGTCGAAGTCCGGAGTGTCATCCTGCGAATCACCGTCACCGCCCACAAGGTCAGCAAGCCAAATCGTCGTCCCTACTTTGCGGATTGGTTTTGTTCCGTCATTCTTGAATTCGTGGATAAAAAACACTGCATCCTGCACGGACACCTGCGACCACTGCATGACTCTCGAATCCACGATCATCCCCAATCCTTTGCGCGTCAAATCAGTGGTGTCGGGGTTGTAGTTGAAGCGGTTATAGTTATCGTCTCCGACCCGGTAATACATTTCCTGATCGGCGGAGAACTGATTCTTGCCGAAATAGCCGTTCCACTTGCCGGCCCAACCCGGGTCAAGGTTATCGGAGATCTTATCCGGCCAACTCGCCGGCCAACTCGATGGATCATCACTCTTGGCAATAATTCCGCCGCCCGCTCTTGCCTCGCTGAAATAACCGCGGATCGGAAGCATGTTCCAGTTCGAACCGTTGCCAGGGTTGCTTCTGAAAGCAGGGAGGTTTACAATCCGGACGACATTTCCCTGGTTATCGACAACCTCTCCTCCAATCCACAATGCCACCAACGCGATGTATTCTCTTCTCGTATTTTTCGGCCACTCGTACGCCACACCCTGACCCACGCCAAGTCTTCCGGAAAAGAGATAGTTAAAAACACTTGTTCGGACATTGTTGCCGTCGATTTCTGTTCTTCGTTTTGAGGCCTCATGCACACGTTCCTTACCCGGAGTATGTGCGGGCGTTTGGGCTCCTGAATGAACCGCACAGAAACACAAGAACACGGCCAGGTAGAATACTGCAGTTTTCTTTCTAGTTACACCAAACATAATCTCTCCGGCTCAAAAGTTTATGTCGAAGCCGATTTGAATTTCTCGAGGCTCCGAGTAGAAATCAGGTCGCAAAATGTACTCCTCCGGGGAATTGATTCTGCCAATCCCCGCAAGACCCTCCACACCAAGCTGCCGCAAGGAGGCAAATGCACGGCCCGTCTGCCCATACACATCAACCTCGTTCCGACGGTCAAGGAGATTGAATACTCTCAAGAAAAGATTGACGTTGAGGCTTCCGAGGTCGATGCTCGTAAACGCACGGAGGTCAAACGTCATGTTGTAAGGCCGACGGCGGCTGTTTTTCTGAACAACGCGCGCTGCATCTTCACCCCGGGCCTCTGCCTGGTTGATCACAGGCGTATACGGTAACCCTGATCCAAACCTTCCTAACAGGAATACTCCCCAGTCTTCTGTCCCCATCCCGGCGGTCAAGTTGGCGGTGTGAACCTGATCCCAATCCAGTGCAGCGAGTGATTTTGAGGGCTCGCGATTTGATACGAGAGCACCTTGCTCCTCGTCCGGGCTTGAGTTATTTCCCTCGGCCACTTGGAATGTATAGGAAAGGTTGATCGTCAGAAGATCCTCTGTCGGTCTCTTGTTCAGCGTGAGGGTCAAGCCGCGTGTGTTCGCGTAATCCTTGTTCACAAACGTTGTGTAAACCGTCGTCGCCGTCTGACCTGACGCGTCCCGGACGGGAATTTTTGGACCCGTGCTGACCCAATCCCGCGTGTCACGGTAAAACCCGGTGACATCGAAACTCATGGCGTCTGTCATTTCTTGTTGAAGGCCGATCTCATACATAACAGTTTTTTGAGGTCTGAGGTCCGGATTTCCATAAACGCCTTGAACAGGGTTTACTGCATCGACCTTGTAACCGGGGCTTTGGTACAAATGGCTGAATGACGGTATTTGCAAGAAATGTCCGTACGAAAAATGTAAAACGCCCCGGTCTGTGATGGGATACGATATGCCAAATCGAGGACTGATGGACGACTTTGGAGTTGCCTTCTTATACCATTTTGCCAACCTCTCCTCAAAGGTCAATGGTTGATTCTCGGGTTTCTGAGGAAGAAACACATTCGGATCCTGAGGGTCCGCTAAAACGTCTCCCCGTGAATCAAAATAATCGTAGCGCACACCAACGTTCACGATCATGTTCTCGTATTCGAGCTTATCCTGAAAATATGCTGACCATTCGAAAGGATTCACACTGTATTCCTGGTATAACGGACTCGTAACCGGCGGAATGATCGGCTTATAAATGAGGGCTCCGGTTCCAGAAATCGTATCCTGAATCGGAGTAACGTTGTAATTCTGCAAATAAAGCCTGTGCGTTTTCATCTCGAAGCCGGCTTTGATTTGGTGCAACTTGCTTGCCTGGTCGGTATAGTCCAGTTTTCCAACGCGTGTCTCAGTGTTTCGGCTGAAATGGTGCGTGTTGGAACCGGCGTGGAGAAATTCATACAGATTTGTGTTCGTCGCGAACGGGTCGAGAACATACCGCGAATCAAAAGGGTCCTCGTAAAGGTATTCCTTGAATTGTTTCTTGAAATACGAGAAGTTCAGCGTGTAGAAGGAACTCGAACCGAGTGTGTGCGTCCATTGAGCAGAGAGATTATACCCATTATCAAATTTCCTGACGTCTCCGTCGGGATTGAGCAGCCAAGCGTGGTTGTAGTCGCGAAATTCGATCTTACTGCCGACGCCGCTGACATTGATACGAATGGTTGGAGCAAGTTGATACCCCAGCTTGAACTGGCCGGACCATCTTTCGCGACCGTTCATCGGCACGAAATTATCCGGCTTGGAGATACTCAAAAGCTGGCCCTGGGAATTCTTGATGCTGTCAGCCCCTGGCGCAAAGCTTCCGTCCGGGTTGAATGTTCGGTTTGCAAAGAGCCAGCCATCGGTTTTGAAATAACGTGCTGATGCGTAAAACGTCACGTCCGGGAAAATCGGAAGGGGACCACTCAGATTTCCTTCCAAGTTCCTCGTGTTTAATGGACGGAACTTGTTGAGATTGTAGTAAATTCCGTCATTCGTAAGATAAGACCCCGAATACGCCGATATTCCCCCGCGATAATTCTGACCCCCATCCTTCGTTACGATGTTGACGATCCCGGACATCGCCTGTCCGTATTCCGCATTGAACGTTCCGCTGATGACTTGCATCTCCTGGATCGAGTTGTTATCGACTTGAACAGCCTGGCTTCCATCGAACACATCCGAAACAGAAATGCCGTTCACCCAGTAACCCACTTCACTCGACCTCCCTCCACGAATGTGAATTCCGCCGAATCGATCAACGGTCACGCCCGACTGCAAGGAAATTACTTCCTGTATTTCACGCGCAGGAATGTTCGTGATTTGTGTCGCGTCCACACGGGCTTCTGAGGATGTCAGGTCTTTCCGGATGGTGGGGGCTTGTGCAACGACGACGATTTCTTTCCCTTCGATGACAGCGGTACCCAATTCGAAGTCAACCGTGGTTGTAAGATCCACCGAAACGCTAATACCCGCCACGGTTTTCCTGTCGTATCCGATAAACGAAGCAGTCACATTGTATTTCCCCGGGGGGACGTTCAGAATAACGTAGTTCCCTTCCACGTCTGAGACGGCACCAAGGACTGTTTCCTCAACGCGAACATTCGCGCCGATCATGGGTTCACCCGTCTGTACATCCTTGACCTTGCCTTTGATTTTTCCGGTTGTGCCTCCCCACACGAGGCATGAGGCTGCGACGACGAACAAAAAGGTGGAAAGGGTTCTGAGGTTCATAGTCGATCTTCCATCATTGAGATGACACAACGATGTTTGCAAGAACGTTGAAGTCGGTTTCAATCTTTGCATGCATTCGAAGGCCCTCCAGAGCTGTTTCAAAAGCTCGCCGTTGTTTCGCAGGTAAGAGGGCCTGAATGATTTCAGCCCGAGCATTCGAAAAAGTCTTCTTTTGTGCCGGCTTCATCGCGAGCACCTTGTATATTCCGAAAAAACCATTGACTGGAACAGGGCCGACAATCTGTCCCGCACGGGCGCCAAAAATCTTCTCTCCAAGAGGACCAAATTCTGGCCTCGAAGCAAAACCGAGCTCCCCGCCTTTTTTTGCTGCCCAGGTGCGAACGGAATGCCCCCTCGCCAAATCGGAAAACCGTGCACCTTTTCTCAAGTCAGCCAAGAGCCGATCTGACAACTTTTTTTTCCGTACCAGTATTTCGGCGACGTTCGCTTCGGGAAGAGTCCCGTAACTGTCGGCGTTCTTCGAATACTCCGCACGTAACTGTCCCTCATCCCAACCGGACAACCCGACGGTATCTTCAACAGAACTTTTCCAACGTCGCAAGAGAAAATCCTCTCTCGCCGTTGCTATTTGCTGAATCACTCGCTGGTCCTTCTCCAGCCCAGCTTCGATGCTCTTTTCAAGCATCACCTCACGCACAGCCAATCCTTTCACGACTTGTCTAAGATCTTCAACACTTTGCACCTTGTCCAAGTGCTTCTGTCGCGTTTTCTCCAACTTCTCAAGGAACGTGGAGAGGTTCCACACGCCAAGCTTCGTTTTTACGAGAGGCAAAGAGGATTTGTCCGCGAGGATATCCGCTCGTTCCGTCGACTGGGAACTCCCATCTCGGCGTGCTATTTCTTTCCAATGTGAGAAGAGTTCATGCAAAACCTCTTCATGGAATTCAAATGCAAGGTCTTGTTCTATTTCGTCCACTGTGTTCTTCAGGTACCGAACGACCTTTCTTTCACGCACGGCATTTTCCAGTTTTGGCTTGGCCTTCGCATAATCAGCTTCTGAGGCCAAAGGTCGTTCTACTCTGTTTTCGACCTTCAAAATCCCGTATCCCACCCTCAACCGAATCGGCTCAGAGAGCGTCCCGACAGGAATCGCGGAAGCAGCTTGCTGGAGCGAAGGTTCCATCTCGTCCCATCCAAAAAAGCCCAGATTTCCTCCACTGGAAGCCAGGTCGGGATCTTCAAACACTTCCCGTGCGACACGATGAAAAGAATCACCGTTTTCGAGGCGGCGTTTTAAGGCGCGGGCTTCTTCCTCTGTTTTTGCATAAACATACCGGGCGCTGACTTTCGTATTCATTGTACGGAATTCCTGCCACAGCTCTCCCTCGCTTACGGTCATGGAGTCGGTCGTTAGCAACCTGGAATATCCGTCCAGGAGAGCCTGCGAACGGATGTCCTCCATCCGCTTTGAGTAGGTCTCGTCGCGGTCAAAGCCTTGCGCTGCTGCGTCCTGGTAAATCAGAGCTTCGTTTATCATGTTTTCCAGAATCTTCTTTCTCACGACGATGTTGTCGCGCTCTGATGTTGCCAGCAAGTATTTCTCGTAACGACTGGTAAATTCGCTTCTCGTAATCGGATGGCCATTGACTGTTGTCAATACAGGATCGTCGGTTCTCCCACATCCTCCGACGGACAAGACGAGAGCAATCGAAGTGACAACGAGGGCGTACCAAACCTTCATAAGACTCCCTCGAAAACCTCGCCGGATTTCGGCTTCAGTGTAAGCTGAATTCTTCCTTTTGTCGCCTGGGAGTTCTTTTCATCAAGCTGAGCTTTCCATTTCAAAGAGGCAAGGCCGTCCTTCAGGCTGAGTTGAATATCCTGTTCCTGGCCCGAATTATTAAGCACGACGATAATTCTCTCTGCGTTCAGCGACCTCAAGTAACAGAAAACATCTTTCTGGTCATCACTCAGGAGGGTCGCAAATTCACCCTGGCCGAGCGCTGCAAATCGATTTCGGAGACCTATCATTTTCTTGTAGTGATTCAGAAGGCTTTTGTTGAATATGTTTGAATCGGAAGGGCGGGATTTCTGAAACGGATGGCTTCGTTCGGGATCATACGTGAACTCCGGCCACAGCATCGGCTTTCGACAATCCGGATCATCTCCGCCCCACATCCCCGCTTCTGTCCCATAGTAAATCGTCGGAGCACCAAGACAGGTCATTTGAAACAAAGCCATGAGTTCTTGCGTTCTGAGTTCATCCGCTGCAGGCTTCCGAACGTCATAGTCTCGATTGTCAGCTTGGCCAACGCGCTTGTCATAACTCAGGTCTCGATTCACAATCCGAGATCCTAGTCGGTCGGTGTCATGGCTGTCGTAGAGGTTCATGAGCACATAGTTGTTGTCCGCCGGATACTCGGAGAGCAACGACCGCAACCGGCCCGAGAATTCCGACGCTTGAATTTTCGTTGTCTGGCCGGCAAAATAACGCACTCCTTCCCGCGCCCATCGGTAATTCATCACCGCATCGAAGACGTCGCCTTGCAGCCACGGAGCTGCATTGAACATCTTCTCATTATTCCAATCCTCCCACCACACCTCTCCCACCAGATAAGCCTCCGGGTTGATTCCCCTCACCCAGGTTCGAAAATCCTGCCAAAACTTCTTGTTGACTTTTTCAGCGACATCAAGCCGCCAGCCATCAATGCCATCTTCAGGATTGCCGTCTCCATTCGGATCCATCCACCTTTGCACAATGGCTTTCACATGTTCTCGGGGTCCCCGGACGAGGCCATTCTCGTCTTCCCGCAATTCCGGCAATTCGCGGACTCCAAACCAGCCTTCATAGTCAAACTCGTTCTTATCTTTTGTGGCAGGATCATCCCACCGTTTGATCGTGAACCAGTCTTTATACTCCGAGGCCTGTTGATTCTTCTTGACATCCAGAAAAGCCCAGAATGTCATCCCACAGTGATTGAAGACGCCGTCGATGATGACTTTGATTTTGCGCTGGTGCGCAGCCTGAACCAATTGGAGAAACAAGCGGTCAGCGGCTGTCCATTGCCAGCTTCGCGGATCACCGTGTTGCTCCTTTGCCCAGATCGCTTTGTCGCCATCCGGGTCAGGACCAAAGTTGTCATCGATATGGTGATAGAAAGTGGCGTCGTACTTATGCAGGCTTGGGGATTCGAAGATCGGATTTAGGTAGATGGCTGTGATTCCAAGGTCTTTCAGATATTCAAGTTTGTCGATGACACCCTGAAGGTCACCGCCATATCTTCGTTGTTGCGCATGAAAATAAAAACCTTTTCCATCTCGCTCCCAGCTCTGAAGCTCATACCAATCTCCGTCCCACTTGCTGATTTGCCATCCGGGCGTAACCGTATGCGGCCAGGAGCCTTCCGAATCCGATGGCTTCGGGTCGTTTTTCACATCGCCGTTGCGGAATCGTTCCGGAAAAATCTGGTACCAGACTGCAGACTTGGCCCATTCAGGAACCGAATTCTGCCTTTGGTCCGCTTCGCGCACTCTCAGACCGGAAAAAATCGCAACCACCAAGCCCGCAGCAACTACACTGAGAAAATACTTCAACACTTGTTGACCTCTGCCATTTTGTCCATAGTTAACCAATGGTAACCCCGCTCGACTTGCGGACGATGAGCTCCGGCACAAATAGCGTTTGCTTCGGTTCGAGCAAAGGGTCCTTCATGCGTTCCACCAATCTCGCCGCCGCCATCGAACCCATTTGGAACATTGGCTGCCTCATGGTGCTGAGTCCCATATGTCCGGCAAGTTCGATATCATCAAACCCGACCAGCGCGACATCCCCTGGACAATTCAGCCCCGCTTCTTCAATCGCCGACAAGGCCCCGGCCGCCTGAATATCGCTCGAAACAAAAATCGCAGTTGGCATCTGATTCTTCTTGCCAAGGAATTCCTTCATCAAGGAATATCCGGTTTCACGGTTGAACCCATCTAGGTAAGGCGAGGAACTTCGCCGGACCCACTCCTCCCGGACGGGAAGCCCTGACTCTTTCATCGCCGTGCGGAAACCTTCGAGACGTTGTCTCGCCGGATAGCTCTCAAGATTTGCCAGCAGTATTCCGATGTTCTTGTGTCCCAGGGAAATCAAATGTCTCGTCGCCGCCACCGCTCCTTGCTTATTGTCGATGTAGAACGAGTCGAAACTCGGGTGGACCGTGTCAATCAGAACGACCGGGACATTTTCGGGAAGATACTCTTTTTCGGAGTCGTCGGGAATTCTCATGGAACAAAAGAGCAAGCCATCTCCCCGGCCCCGGAGCGCATTTCGTTTGAGGGAGTTTTCCACGTGATCCGGGTGATTCACTCCGTACAGAATAAGGTCAAACTCCAGGTCATGGAGCCCGGCCTGAACACCTCGGAGAACCTCGACAAAAAAGAATGTGGAAAAGAAGGGAATAAAAGCCAGGATGGAGTTCGTACGCTTGCGTGCCAGTCCCCTTGCATACGGGTGTGGCTGGTACTTCAGCCGGTTTGCGACCCGCAGGACTCGCTTCTTGGTATCATCAGAGACGCTTGGATGGTTGTTGAATACACGCGAGACAGTCCCTATGCCGACTCTTGCTTCTTTCGCAATATCGTAGATCGTGGCCAAGGGATCGATTTTTGTGGAAGGGCTTCCAAAGATTGGAGTTTAAAACCATTTTGTCAAGTGAAAAATTCAACAGTGCCCCAAGAATGCTACTGAGAAGTTTCTATTTCCGATACGCGCTGTCTCGACTCCAAATCCGAAGCTGATCTTATATTCCCTCTCAAATGCGCCGGGCTTTTTGTTCCAACTATCATCGTCGAAACCGCATTATTGCCGAGAACAAAATGGATCGCATACTCTGCAAGGTTTAAGCCGACTCTCTCTGTCCGCTCGGCAATTTTGGAGATTTGGGCTTTCTGTCTTTCGTCAGATAACAAGGCAAACTTCGTTGTGAGACGGCCGGCTGCAAGTCCATCCTTAACGATCAACCCCAGATTTCTTTCTTCTGCCTTCGGAATCACGCTTTTTTCCATGGATCGTGACAGGAGATTATAGCTCAGTTGAATGCAGTCGTAACCGCCATCCTCGATTGCGGCCAAAGCTGCATCCTCCGCATCAACAGAAATGCCTAAAAATCTGATTTTTCCAGACGTTTGAGCCTTTTTCATTGCAGCCAGGGTTTCCCCTCGTCTCACGACATCCACGTTTCCACTGTGTATTTGCAGCAAATCTATCCTGTCAGTTCGAAGTTGCCTGAGACTCTGCTCTATGAACTTCTCTGTTTCGTCGTAAGAATAATTGTATTGCGACGCGCTTCCATCGAACCACTCTCCACATTTTGTCGCAAGAATTACGCTGTCTCTTCTGGCACCTTCTAGAGCTCTTCCGAGCAAGCCTTCACTTTCCAAGTAGGCAGGAGCTGTATCAAAAAAGTTGACCCCAAGGTCAATAGCTTCGTGTATAGTATAAATTCCCTCCGCCTCGGCCGGACGTACGGAATCGGGCTCCCCCCCACGCCAAAGAGGCCAGTCCCTGCCAACTTCCAGCGCCCCAAACCCAATCTCTGAAACGCTCAGTCCGGTTCTCCCCAACTTGCGATAATTCATAGACTTGAGTGGATCCCTGTAATCGAAAGTTCGTTCAGCATCTTTCTGGAAGATACGACAAAAACCCGGTTGCACAAACAAGAGGGAGTCATTCTATTTCCTGAAAAAATATCTTGCATAGGTTTGATTTTTTGAACAATCCGTTGTATCTTTACCGTTGCTTCAAACAGTCCCCCGAAGAACAGAATACCAGGAATGGCCACATCACTTAAATCAGTCGAAGCAGAAGAACGCCGCCAAAGAACACTTCTCATCACCCTCTTCTCCATTGTGTTTGTAGGGCTGGGATATGTGATCTACGACTATTTCAGGATTATCAACGTTCAACACCTCCCTGAAAACGTGAGCGGAATGGATCAAATTGTTGCCTCTTGGAAAACCGAGGGTTTCGTTCGATCTTTTGATTCATCTAAGGCTGTCCTTGTCGTGGATGAAGCAGGATGGAAACGCCGCCGCAGGGCAGAAAAAATCAACATTCTGACTCAGCTCGCTCGTTATTGTGCAGAAAAGAAACAATCGAACTCTTGGGCTATGACGGTCCTGGCAGACGGCAACGGGAGTGTCCTTGCTGAATTAGGAAGCACAGGCTTTAAGGTAAACTAAGGGAATCTGAAGTGGGCCAACAACAATTACTTCTTCTCGTCCTCGGTTCAGTCATCGTCGGCCTTGCCATTTACACCGGCGTCCAATTTTTCGACGTATATCAGCAGAACAACGAGCGAGATGTCGTTACCCAGCAGATAAACATCCTGGTGCTCGATGCAAGAAAGTTTGCCGCCAAGCCGACGTTTCTGGGCGGTGGAAATGGCAAATTCACCGGCTATCAGCCTCCAAACGACCTGGCGAACACAGACCGCGTTCGGATTTATACGGGTGCCACTGAAGGCGCCGTTATTTTCACCGGATTTGGCAGTGTCAACGGCACGGACGGTCAGTCACCCGTCCACATAATCCTTCAATACACTTTGGCTGACGGCAAATCCGAAGTCGAAGTGATCAACTAACCTCCTCCTTACTCCAGACTTCAGAGAACCGTTTCTCGACGCGGTGAAATCGATCATCGCGCTCGCGACCTGTTTGGTTTCGATTCAGAGTCGTCCTTTCCTTCAGTTCCACAGCAGGCCTTTTTAAGATCCTATCAAGTGAAGACAGCAAATCGCGCGGGAAAACCACGGGGGAGATTCGAGGCTACACTTTAATTGTGGAGGATGGTATTAGTGCGGATATTACACGAGTGGACAGGGCCAGAATCGAACTGGCGACACACGGCTTTTCAGGCCGTTGCTCTACCGACTGAGCTACCTGTCCGAATTTTTCTGAAGTTAGCGCGTCCCGAAGCGCGAAGCTAACTTCATGAAGAACCATACACCAAAAAAAATTGGTGCGTCTGACTCCCGCACCAATTGCAGTATACCAAACAATCACTTCAAAATCAAAGGAGTCTCAACCGAGATCCCTCGAATCCTTTTGTCCGACGTATTCGCAGGTGTCCTCTCCCCCATCAACCCCAATCAAATGCCCTCCCATATAATCGGCGTACTCGTGAGACAAAAGAACAATTGCCTTTGCCACATCTTCAGGGGTCGTAAGACGGTTTTGCGGATTCTTCGCTTTTGCGATCTCCAGCATTCCCTTCGCATGTGCGATTTTTTGCTGCGCCGGCGTCTGCGTTACTCCTGCCATGATGGGGTTCGCCGTAATTCCTTCGATGGCCAGTTCTGCATTCAGCTGTCTCAAATGTGATTCAAGCACGGCTTTTGAAGCTGAGATCGCACCGTAGCTTGGTAGCTGCTTCCGCCCTCCTGAACTTGTCATTCCGTAAATACGAGAACCTCTTTTCAGGAGTCCGCGCACGTACGCCCCCTGGGTCCAATACACCACGGAATTCGCCATGACATCCAACGTCATTTCAATCTGCGCCTTGGTCATCATGTTGGCCGGGTCTGCCCCGATATACTTCTTCAAGGTACCGAATGCGAGCGAATGCATGAGCACCCGTACATAAGCTCCTGGTGTCTTATCCGTCTCCTTTTTTAGCGCATCCAGGACTTCGTTCCTTTTATCCTCATCGGCTGCGTTCACGTTAGAAAAAAGAGCTTTGACTCCG
>CAYIBG010000007.1:0-24113 GCA_964361365.1 uncultured Ignavibacteriaceae bacterium
AGATGATGAAGATGGGCGAGATGGTCAATTTCTTAAAGAACATCGCCTTGCTTGCATCTGCAGTAATGCTGCTCTCAATTCCGCAACCCTGGTCCATGAGCCTTGGGAAGTAACCCTGTTCCCTGCCGCAGAACATGATGACCACGGCCTTGAATTGTTCCGCGACATCGCCACGGGTGTAGAGACCAGCACTCTCGGGTTTGCAGAAGTGTGAAACGCTAGTGAATTGATTAGACAAGAAAAACAAGCAAAAGTCCCGACCAAAGGCCGGGACTTTTCGCTTTTCTGAACTCTCCGAGCGTTTCAGCTACTCCGTCTTGCAGCATTCATCAAGCTTTTCGTAAGCTTTCGGATCTGCCTTCTTGTCGTTGGCTGTATAGCCGACATTCGTAATTGCATCCTCGAGCGAAGCCAGGCTTGTCTTGGCGGGCAAGAATGTGACTGAAGCAGTTTTGGTTTTGATGTCAACCTCGGCTTTGTCCACGCCCTCAACGCCTTTCAGCGCTTTTGTGATCGCGGTAGCACACGTCCCGCACTGCGCAGATTCCACTTTGATCGACGCAGTCTGGAATTTGACTTCGACTAGTTCCGATTTCTTCGCACAGCCGACAACGAAGAAAACTGCGAGCATGAAGATTGATGCGAGTTTCATAGATGGTTCCTTTTTGTGATGTGTAAGTTACGGTTTAGTTGTGAGGTTCTTAAACAAGCTTTCTCCGCAAAAGCGTCAGGAGGGAACTCCTGACGCCGTGGTTAAATGTCATTTGCTAATGCTTGTGACCGCTGTATTCGGTTTTCACGTCAGAGACCTTTCGAGTCTTGTCCTTTCCTTCGCCACGCTGCCAGCCACCATAGCACTCCGGGCAAACCGGTTTGCCCTTTTTCAAGTCACTGTCGCATGGACAACTTTGATGGTCGAGAGCGCATTGGTTGCACGGCTCTTCGACGCAGCAGTTGTATTCTCCTGAACGTGTAAGCTCACTTTTGGCTTCCTGGAGCAGCTTTTTGGCCGTTTTGATCTTTTCTGCCGGAGTGAGCTTCTTCGGCTCGGTCTTTTGTCGTGAGGGAGCGGATTTGTTTTCATCGTTGGCCTGACTATCCTGCTTCTTCTCAGCGAGCACCAAACCCATACCGCACTTGGGGCAGTCACCAGGCTTGTCGGACTTCACATCAGCGTGCATTGGACATGTGTAAACTTCTTTCATCACTTCTTGCTTTTTATCATCGGCGCGCTTTTCTTGCGCGACACCAACGCCTGTAAACGCAATGAATGTCAGAATGAAAATGTAAGAGACGACTTGACGTTGCATGTAGAATCTCCTTAATGATGAGTTTTGTTTTATGAGCTGCAAATTGTCATCAACAGTCAGAACCAACGGTTTGCCATCAGGAGTATCATTACCGCCGCCATTCCAGCAACCGCAATCGCACCAAAGCTGCCCATTCCGCCCATTCCGCCCATTCCGCCCATCATCCCCATTCCTCCCGAAGCTTTATGGCTCATAACTGTCTTTGTGACTGCGATGGAAATGGGTGTTTCAAGTTGCTCACCGGCGACTGAAGAAACGGATAATGTAAGGCGATAGCTCCCTTCTTTTGGTGGAGTGTACAAGAATTTGTACAGTCCTTTTTCTGTGCCCGCGCTCAGTTGCCGTTTGTTTTCATCATTGGCCTGGCTAACGGGCATCTTCTCAGCGAGCACCAAACCCATGCCACACTTGGGGCAGTCACCGGGCTTTTCGGACTTCACATCGGGGTGCATTGGACATGTGTAAACTACTTTCATCGCTTCTTGTTTCTTGAACTGCTCTCCCGCAGCCATTTGTGTCATTCCGGATGAATCCGTCCCATGGTTCATGTGCATCATTGAGTGATCCGCTGTCGAGTCAACCATATGCACATTCAACATGACATCAGCTCTGGCGCAAGGAAGTTTGCTTTGTGACTCGACAATCGTCAAAGTTACGGATGTTTCTTCTCCCACTTTCATCGCGGGGAAGGTCGCAGTGGCCATATACTTTCCGAATTGCACTTCTTTTTCATAAATCACGTCTGCGTGTCCCCCGCTTCCCTGATGACCCGAGCCCATCATTATTGCCATGCAGGAAGGGAAAAGAAGCGGACTGACAAGCAGAGTGAAAAAGAGCAGCCATTGTGGCATTGCACTTTTTAATGATGTTGAAAGGCGATGAAGTTTCATACTTAGTCCTTTCGTGCGCGAATGAATGATATGGTTCCGAAAATGGTGCTGATGTGAGCGTACTCCTCTATTTCTGAGAATTTAGCCGCTTTGATCATTTCAGGGATCAATCCTTTGATGTTGTCATGTGCCTCTTCGAGCCAACGGACAATCAAAGAGGATAATGATGTCCACAGGCCTCGGGGTTTTCCAAAATCGGCCACGTGAAGCTCTCCACCCGGGCGGAGGACTCGAAAAACTTCGGAGAGCGTTTTATTCTTGTTCTCTGCGGTCAAATGGTGAAGAACGAGGCTGGCGAGCACACGGTCAAAAGTATTTTCGGCATAGGGAAGGTTGAACGCCATGCTTTCTTGAAACAAAACGTCCGTGCCGCTTTCCAGTGCCTTGGACCTGGCGATTGAAAGTATAGGGGGGTCGCTGTCGATACCGTATACAATCGCCTCAGGTGTTTCTTGTTTCAACATGAGGGTCAGAGTTCCTGTGCCACATCCGAGGTCCAATACTTTGAAGCCAGGCTTGATACCTGCTTCTTGAAGTAGACGTCTTTTAAATTGCTCCTCAGGCATGAACCAACGCATCAACGGGTCATACAAAGACGTCAGCACATTGAATCTCAAAGCGGGAATATAAGATTCTGATTCTTTCAAGGGTTCACTCTTCATTTCATCCACCCAGCCATCTTTGACATCTCCAGCTTTCCTTTTTTCAAGGAATGTTCCTTCATGTAGCTGAAAAGCACCGGTGTCACGACCAACACGTGAATGGTGGACGTGATGAGCCCGCCGATCATGGGGGCAGCGAGCGGCTGCATCACATCTGCGCCCACGCCGGTGCTCCACATAATAGGGATGAGTCCGATGAGACTGGTTGCCACGGTCATGACCTTTGGCCTCAACCGCAACACGGATCCTTCGATGGTTGCCTCGGTAATATCCTGCATGGTCAGTGCACCCCGTTCAGCGCGCTGATGAGCATGCAAACGTCTGTCCAACGCTTCGTGCAAATACACCACCATGACCACACCGGTCTCCACTGCAAGCCCGTAGAGTGCAATAAAGCCGACCCACACAGCCACCGAGAAGTTATACCCGAGGATGTAAATCAAGTACACCCCTCCAATCAGGGCAAACGGCACAGAGAGCATCACGACGAAGGCTTCCTTGAAATCCTTTGTTACGAAATACAGCATCACATAGATAATAAGAAACACAATGGGCATCAAAAGTTGTAGCCGCTGTTTCGCACGAATTTGGTTTTCCCATTGCCCACTCCAATGCAGCGTGTATCCCTGGGGCAATTGCAGCTCTCTGCTCAACAATTCTTTCGCTTCCTCAACGAAACTTCCCATGTCCCGACCCCGCACGTTCAGGAAGACGATGGAGCGGAGCTGCGCATTCTCACTCGATATCATCGGCGCACCCGGAACGATCTCGATGCGAGCGATTTGGCTCAAAGGTATATAAGCGCGCTTTGAAACCTGTGAGTTCCCAAGGCCCATCCATGATCCACTCATTGCGGCAGATTGGATCCTCGCCTCGCCGGATTGCGCGGGGGACATGTTTTCTCCCTTGTTGCCTGATGTCGCTGAAGAGCTCATTTGTGGCGACATTGCTTGTCGCGCAGCCGTTTTGATGGGAACGAGAAGGTTTTTTAGAGCTTCAATGTTGTTTCGCATGTCACGCTCGTACCTCACACGAATGGGAAAGCGCTGCCGACCGTCGATCACGATGCCGATATTCTCTCCTCCCACAGCCGTTTCGATGATGTCCTGCACGTCGCCGACATTGATGCCATATCTTGCCACAGCTTCGCGGTCGATTTTGATGTCGACGAAAAGGCCTCCCTGAGTTCTCTCGGCATAGAGATCCACTGCGCCCGGCACCTTGCGAAGAATGCGTTCAGCCTGTATGGCGAGGCGCTCAAGCGAGTCGAGGTCTTTGCCGAAAATCTTCACGCCAAGGTCCGTTCGCACTCCCGTGGAGAGCATATTGATCCTGTTAATAATGGGCTGAGTCCACCCGTTACGTACGCCTGGGATTTGGAGCTTGGCATCCAGCTCAGAAATAATGTCGTTTTTTGTGATGCCGGGCCTCCATTGACTTTTGGGTTTCAAGAGAATAATGGACTCGATCATGCTTATCGGTGCGGGGTCGGTCGAGGTTTCCGCTTTTCCGGCTTTGCCTAAAACTTGTTCCACTTCGGGAACAGAGCGAATGATGGCGTCCTGAACCTGGAGAATGCGGTTCACTTCCGTGATCGAGGTAGAAGGGAGGGTCACCGGCATAAACAGTAGGCTTCCTTCGTCGAGCGGAGGCATGAATTCGGACCCGGTTCGGATGATCATCGGTATCGTAATGAGAAGGGCAACGACATTGATGGCGATCGTCGTTTTTCGCCATTTGAGCACCCAGCGAATCACCGGCGCGTAGACCCAATTGAGGATCCTTGTGATCGGGTTTTGCTCCTCGGTGCGGAATTTTCCCCGTGTCAGCATGGTCATGAGCATTGGAACAAGCGTGATCGCAATAATCGCCGAGCCGGCCAAAACGAATGTTTTCGTGAATGCCAGGGGTCGAAACAACTTTCCTTCCTGTCCCTCAAGTAAGAACACCGGAAGGAACGACACCACCATGATTGCGAGGGAATAAAAAATCGCCGGTCCGACCTGCTTGGCTGAGCGAATGGAGATCTCAACATAATCCTGCGTGCTCAGTTCACCCTTTTCTTTTTGGGCTCTTGCCACATTCCTGTAGGCATTTTCCACAAGGACAATGGAGGCATCGACGATCACGCCGATGGCAATGGCGATCCCCCCCAGAGACATAATGTTCGACGTGATGTTAAAAAGTCTCATACAGATAAACGCGATCAGCACGGCGACAGGGATTTCGATAATGACACGGAGAACGCTTCTGAAATGAAGCAAGAAGAGGAAAACAACAATCGAAACGACAATCGCTTCTTCGATGAGGGCGTCTTTCAAGGTATCGACGGCCGCAACAATGAGGCTGCTGCGGTCATAGGCTGTCTTGAAGGAGACCCCTTCAGGCAATCCAGGAGTGATTTCGTCAATACGTTTCTTAACCCTTTCAATAACATCCTTCGCGTTCTCGCCGTATCGCATCACGACGATGCCCCCCACAACCTGGCCTTCGCCGTTTTTCTCAAGCGAACCGCGCCGGATGTCTCCTCCCAGCTGCACAGATCCGATGTTTTTCACATAAATAGGCACACCGTTAGCTCCCGTGCCGACCACGATGTCCTCCACGTCGCGCACCGATTGGACATAACCCTGGCCGCGAACGAAATACTCGGCGTCGGAGACTTCAAGGAGCTTCCCGCCCACGTCGTTGTTCGACCGCATCACGGCGTACTTAATGTCCGCAAGCGCCACGCCGAAGGCTTTCATCTTGTTCGGATTAACATCCACCTGGTATTGGCGTACATACCCGCCAACGGAAGCCACCTCCGCCACGCCCTGGATTCCTTGAAGGTTCAACTTGACATACCAGTCCTGAATTGCCCGCAAGGTGCCGAGGTCATATTTTCCTTCTAAGGTATACCAATAAACATGGCCGACCCCTGTTCCGTCCGGGCCGAGCTGCGTTTTTGCACCGGCTGGCAACATAGACTGGATGGTGGAGAGTTTTTCGAGGACCCGACTGCGGGCCCAGTACAAATCTGTGTGTTCATTGAAAATGATGTAGATGAACGACATGCCGAACATCGATTGTGCGCGTATGGCAACAACCTCGGGAACACCCTGCAGCGAAGTGACGAGAGGAAATGTGACCTGGTCTTCAACGAGTTTTGGCGAACGGCCCATCCACTCTGTGAATACGATCACCTGGTTCTCCGAGAGGTCTGGGATGGCATCGAGCGGCGTCGTCCCCACGGCCCAAATTCCCCAGCCGACGATAACCACATAGAACAGGATCACAAAAAATTTGTTGCGTGCGCAGTAGTCTATTATTTTTTCAATCATGTGTCCACCTGGTTACATAGAGGTTTGGCGAATTGCCTCGGTAGGGGCGTTCAATTGAACGCCCCTACCCGTTTGATTAATGATTGTGTGGTTCAGGTTTCTTCTCTTCCACCTTATTCGCCGGCGTCGTATGTCCCGCATGTGCATCGGCGGCCGAGGGAAGCTGAAGCTTGCTTTCAGAGTCAATCAGGAACCCGCCACTTGTTGCCACCAATTCGCCCTCACGGATTCCGTCGAGGATTTCATACAGCCCGTCCGAGGTCAAACCAAGCACCACGTTGCGCGGTTCGAAAACATTCGGCTGAATTTCCACCCACACGACAGTTCTTTTTCCTGTCGACAACACTGCCGATGAGGGAACAGTCAACGCACGTTCCCGCATGACCGCAATCCGGGCATTCACAAACATGTTCGGCTTGAGTCTGCCGGTTGAATTCGCAAACTCTGTCCGAACCCGTGCGGTGCGCGTTTCGCCGTTGACGACGGGGTCGATGAACGTCACTTTTCCATGAAACGATTCGCCGGGAAACGACTGGCTCTCGATGTGAACCGCCTGTCCGATATGCACCATGGAAAGGTCTTGTTCATATACATCCACAAGGATCCAAACCTTGGACAGATCGACCAACTGGTAAAGCAACATGCCTTCGTCCACGTACTGTCCTTGCTGAACCTGTTTGAGAACGACCGTGCCTCGAATGGGCGAAAGAAAGCGCAGTGTGTTGTGAACCCGCTTCGTGGCAGCAATCTCAGAAATCTGATTGTCACTCATGCCGAAATGAACTTTCAGCCGGTTCTTCACGGCTTCCAGCATCCGATCCTGGACTTCCAGATCCTCGTTTCCAGCGGCCTTCGAGTTCTGGAGAGCTTGGAGTGAAAGCAGGAATTCCTGCTGAGCCGAAACAAGGTCAGGGCTGTACAGCTCAAACAGGGCCTGGTTTTTCTCGACAACTTCGCCAGTGTAATTCACGAATAGGTTTTCGATGCGGCCGCGAAACCGTGCCGACACTGCGGCCTGGAGAGGCTCGGCAATATCCACGACGCCAACCGCCGAAATCGTTTTCTCGATGTTTCTTCTTGTTACGGGACTCGTACTGACGTTTGCCAGCACTCGCTGAGCGGGGGAGAGGCTGACGGCAGCCAGAGAGGCTGTTTGCTCAATGGACATCCCAGCCTGGGCCGTTTTCTTCACGAGAGCCATCCCGCACACCGGACATGCACCCGGCCTGTCAGAAACAACCGAGGGATGCATGGGACAAGTGTAGTAGTCCTTACTGGGCACTGTGTTTGCAGCCTGTGACTGACCTTGAGAGTCCTGTTCCTTCGAAGAACATGCCCCAAAGGCAACCGTGAGAATGAAACTCGCAATTATGATGGTGGTTTTCATTGGTAGACCCTATTCCTGAGATGAAGAAATCACATTGATATCGGCTACGCCGATGTTGCGTTCGAGCGATGCCAGCGCTTGCGTATGCTTCATACGCGCCATCGCTGCATCCGTTTTTGCCATGCGGAGCATTCTGTACGAGTCTAAGAGCATGATAAACGAAGTCTTGCCGGTCTGATACTCCGTCAACTGTGCTCTTACGGACTGCTCACTCTGCGGGAGAATCGTTTTTTCATAAGTGTATACTTCGAACTCCGCTGCCTTGACTTTCGCGTAAGCTTCGCGGATCAGGGCATCAACCATTCTTCTGGACCATTGTAGATTCGATTGCTGAACGAGCGTCTGCGCCTCAGCTTCCTCCACGCGGGAAGATGCCTTCGACAATGTCCACGGTGCGAACGGAATCGTAATTCCTGCGTTAAACGACCAGCGGTTTTCCATCGCCACGGGCATTCTGACGTACTCGAGTGAAAGCTTCAGGTCGGGCAGATATTCCTGCTGCTTCAGGTCGAGGTTGAGATTGCTTTCGACGACTGTCAGCGAGTCATGAATCAACATGGGCCGATTCACGGACGCATAGTAAAGCAGTGTATCCAGCGGTTGACGCAGAGGCTCGACTGGCAGGATTTCCAGCTCGCCGACAGGCGATGTCGTAGGGCGATTGAGCAAAGCTCTCAACATGCTCTCGGCGGTGATGACCTCTTGTTGGAGCGAAGCTTCTTCGGCTCTCAGCTTTGCCAGCTCGACACTTGTTTTCAGAACATCCTGCTGAGATGCTTTGCCGACCGAATACTGTGTCGTCGCAGCAGTTTGGATCTGTTCCAGCAGCTTCTGGTTTTCTTGGTTGAGGCGCAGGGCGGCTCTCGCGTACTGGAGCATGGCATACGTCGACTTCAGTCGTGCAACGATTTCCAGCTCTCTCTCGATGTGGTCGTGATGCGCGTGTTCCGCCTGCACGACAGCGATATCTCGTTGCTTCGAGAGTTTTGTGGGAAACCTGATCATCTGCATCAGTTCAACGTTGGCATACGTGGCCTGATTGAAATTGGTGCCCGGGATTTCCATGAGTTTGAAGATTAGCTGCGGGTCATCCAGGGCAGAGGCCTGGGGGATTCTTCGCTCCGCAACCCGCATCTGAATTGTGGCGGCTGCGACCTCTGGATTCCTTGTGAGCGCCTCGATCACAAGAAACTGAAGCTCTTCGCGCTGGGTTTCCTGTCCAAACAAAACCAACGGCAAGAACAAGACCGACAAAACAAAAATGGGTAAACGATTCATTTCCGCTCCTTTTTCAAAACAATTGAATAGACTTATCCCTACTCGGATAAATCAGGACAGCGAAGGAGTAGAAATTAGATCAGAAAAACAGAGTTGAGAAGAAAAAGAGGAGAAGAGGGGTGATAGAGTGATGGATTGATGGAACCGATTGAAGTCGGTTGCAAAACTGGCTCGATTACCGGAGTTGAAGAAATTACATCAAACGAAAACGTTTGAACCTTATCGACCTTCAGGAAAGGAGTTGTGTTGCGCTCGGCGCCGAGTTTCTTTGCACAGCAGGACGGAGTTTCGGTCGAGATCGTCAGCTGGCCGGGGTTTGAGGCCGGGGACATGTCGCAAGAGGGGTTCTCCGCGCTCATCATCGGGCACAGATACTGAACAACGGGCACGCCGACGCTGAAAAAGCTGAACAGGAGGACCAGAAGCGACGAGAAGACTATTTTTGCTGTTTTGTTCATTACGATGTTAGAACCTTTGAAAGTGGTCCTTCGTTCCCGCAAATTTCAGACCAACATCAAACTAGCGAAAATAAACTGGATTTGCAAGTGCGGGTTCTTGAGAATGGGAACTAGGGGCGGATTGTTGCAGGTTTTGCGAAACACACTAACGTTGTTTGCAGGGCGTTCTAGCCGTGATTGCCAAGCATATCAGGTTTTGCGAGGTCTATTCCACCCGAACAAGCTTCATTCGAGTTTCGTTCGATGGGCCTGAAAGTGGTCCAACCCGGCTGCCAATACGAAAGTTGAAGTCTGAGGTTTTTGAAGTCAGCCAAAGCGCATTGCCTTCGACGCGGAATTGGTATTTCACGTATCCACCTGCCATGAAATTTGGGTTTCGAGCAACAGTCGGACGAACAGTTAATGTGGAGCCTGCGACGTCATAAGTGCCCGCGTTCGCTATGAAAGAATCGTATGCTTTGATTTTTTCTTCGTCAGTAGGGTTCTCGCCCTTGTACAACGGCCGCGGCTGGTTTCCTGGAATCGATATCAGGCTGCAGTGCCTTTGGCCGAACATGATCAGGCTTGGTTGTGGATCCGAATTCCTGGTTGTGTCCGACCCAATGGTAACAATCTCCGCGATCTTCCAAACGCCTTCAAGCGTCTTTTTCGTTGAACTCTGCGCAGAGAGCATGGAACTCAGAAGCACCGACGTGGTGAGAACCTTCAAAGCATTTGCACTCTTCATTGTTGCCTCCTTGGAATAATACGTGATAGGTGTGTTGTCAATGATACTTGTTGCTGATTATTGGCTTGACAACGTCAATGTAGCCGGAGCAACATGCTTTGGCAATCTCCCATCCGAACTTAGATTTTTCGACACTGAGAACCACCGTGACCCTTGGTTTGCTGCCGTGCTTCGGGCATCTGGTTGGGATGAGCAGATTTGTGATCGTATCACGCATGGATTCAAACATGGATCGTTGTTCGAGCGGGACTTTGCCCAGCTCCACAGAGTTCTTTCTATCTTTATACACAAACCTCGTCATCGTGTTTTCCTTTCGTCGAAACGTATAAATGTATCTAATTTTTGAGGGGAGAACAAGAAGGAGGAAGCGTTAAAAAAAGAATATTCAACATCCAATAATGAATGTCGAATGAAGAAGGAACTTATCAAGATCGCTCTGTTGCATCGCAGACTTGCGATGAGGTGAAAGAATCAATCAAGGACCTTGAGCCTTACCGTTCTCTCGAAGTAGTTCCCCACCATGCCTTCCTTGCCTTTGCCTTTGACGGATTCGCCCCGTGTGAGCATTCCCTGGAGAATTATTTGACCATCGCGTGCGGCGTCTAACGGGCGAACCGTGATGGGTAATACGGAGAGGTCAAAGCCTTCGAATCCTTCAAGATTGTCGCCAACGAGTCGGCACGATGCCTGAAGATTTACGTCCCACCCCGGTGCGAACTTCGAGAGTGAACTCGATTCAATCGTTGTGGGGTCGATATAGATCCACCCGTTCCGGTACGGCGCGACGTTTGTGTCGTTTTTCTTGTAACCAATGACGGTACGAACCGTGAGCAGCTCATGCCGCTTGACTTGAAGCAGGAAGTTGCCATCAGGCTGTCGGAAAGATTTGCGGGAATCCTTTTCGATAATGTCTATGATGGTTTTTTCTGCGTCAGTCCACGGCCCGTTATTGGCGTGGCATGTAAGACAATTCTTCGCCTTGGAGAGTATTCCCACCCCCGGTGGATACGCGTACGCCGTCTGCACATCCGGATTCAGGCTAAGAACAACCGTTGAAAGCAGCAACGCGGCAGCAAAAAACATGATGTTTGTGGCTTTCATTGAAAATTACTCCTTTTCAGTGGCAAACGGTTTTGTTCGGTACATTTCGAATAACGCGGTGCTCTTCGCGCCTCTCTTAAGACGATCCTATGCCTCGACCTGCCGATTGACAAACCTTAAATACAGAGCCGGTAACACAATCATGTTGAGCGCCGTGGAACTCAGTAGCCCTCCCAGAATCACAATCGCCATCGGTGCCTGGATTTCATTACCAGGCTCATTGCCTCCGAGCGCCAGAGGAATGAGCGCAAGACCGGCGGCAAGTGCAGTCATGAAAATAGGGCTGAGTCGTTCTAGCGATCCGCGTCGAATCGCTTCACGGAATTCCACTCCTTCGTTCATCAAATAATGGTAGTGGGACACCATCAGAATGCCGTTTCGCGTGGCAATGCCGAACAGTGTGATGAAACCGACTAATGATGCAACGCTGATAATGCCACCTGAGAAGAACACCGCGACGATGCCACCAATGAGAGCGAGAGGAAGATTGACCATCACAAGAAGAGCTATTTTGAATGAGCGGAACTCGAGGTAGAGGAGAAGATAAATCGCAAGAATCGCCGCAAGGCTCAAAAGCGATATCATTCGTCTTGCACGCTGTTCGCTTTCGAACTGACCTCCGTACTCCACGTAATATCCTTCAGGAAAGGCAACATTTCGATCAACCCGTTTCCGAATGTCTTCAATAACACTGCCGAGATCTCTTCCTGCAACGTTTGCCTGGACGACGATCTTGCGCTGCACGTTTTCCCGGCTGACAGTGTTGGCTCCCTTTTCAGATACTACCTTCGCAAGCTCCTGAATCGGGATTTTGACTCCTGCCGGTGTGTCAAAAAGCGCCTGTTTGATTTTCTCTATGCTTCCGCGGTGGTCGTCGTTGAAACGGACAAGGAGGTCGAACGATTTTTGTCCCTCGAGGACCTGGGAGACCACTTCTCCGTTGAAAGCAACGTCGATGGCTTCGGAGAAGTCCCCAACCGTCATACCGTACTTTGCCATGGCGGGCCGGTTCGCTTTAATGCGGATTTGGGGCACGTCCATTTGTTGCTCGGCGGCGAGGTCGACGATTCCGTCGATTCCTTCCATTTGTTTTTTCACCTCATCGGCAAGAGAGCGCAGGCCCTGCAGGTCCGCTCCGAATATTTTCACAGCGATGTTTGCCCGTGTACCACTCAGCATGTGATCGATCCGATGCCCCAGCGGCTGACCGATCGTGATGTTTGTTCCCGGAACGACTGTCAGGTTTCTCCGTAGTTCATCCAGCATTTGCTCTTTCGAGCGCCCATCGAGCTCGAACCGCGCGTCCAGCTCGGCGGAATTAACTCCCTGTGCATGCTCATCCAATTCAGCACGTCCCGTGCGACGGGATGTGGATTTGATACATGGATGAGTCAGCAGGATTTCCTCGACCATCCTGCCTAACTTATTGGATTCATCGAGCGAAGTTCCGGGCATGGTGACGACGCTGATCGTGAGCGACCCCTCGTTGAATTCAGGCATGAAAGCTCTTCCAAGGAAAGAAAAAATCACGAGAGCGGCAACAAGTGCGCCGACAGCGCCTGCGATAACGACATTCGGCTTTGCAAGGACTCGGTCGAGCGTCCTGATGTAGCCTTTCTTCAGCCAGGTGACCACGAGACTGTCGCCTTCTTTTTCCATGAATTTTGCTTTCGGCAGCAAATACGAGCAGAGGGCCGGAGTGATCGTAAGCGCAACAAGCAGCGATGCACCGATGGATGCAATGTACGCAATGCCGAGCGGTCTGAGCAATCGTCCTTCAACGCTGCTCAAAAAGAAGAGCGGAAGAAACACCACAATGATAATAAGTGTAGCGTTGACAATGGAGGCTCGAATTTCGCGCGAAGCATCGAAGACCACGTCAAAAGAAGGACGACGTTCGTTCTCGGGCTTTCGGGAATTTTCCTTCAAGCGGCGGAAGACGTTTTCGACGTCAATGATGGCATCGTCCACGATTGCGCCGATCGCGATGGCCATTCCTCCCAGCGTCATGGTGTTTACGGTAATGTCGAACAGTTTCATGACGAACACGGCAAAAATGAGGGACAGCGGCATGGCGGTGAGCGAGATGAAGGTTGTTCGAACGTTGCCGAGGAACAGAATAAGGATGACGACGACAAGAATCGCCCCGTCACGAAGGGCGGCAAGCACATTATTGATCGCCACCTCGATGAAATCAGATTGGCGAAAAATGTGAGAGTTGATGGTCACGCCCTTCGGCAGAGTTCTTTGAATGTCTTCTAGGGTTCTCTCGATTCGCCCCGTCAGCTCGAGGGTGTTGGCACCCGGCTGTTTTTGAACTGAGATGACGACTGCCGGTTTTGCGTTGACCGATCCGTCACCGATCTTCGTTGCAGCGCCGATTTTCACCTCTGCAACGTCTCTCACAAGAATGGGAATCTTTTTCCTCACGGTGACGACCGAAGCTCCAATGTCATCCAGGGAGTACACACGTCCCAGCCCGCGGATAAGATACTCCTGACCCTTTTCCATAAACACTCCGCCGGAGGAGTTCGCATTTGACTTCTCAACAGCTTGGAGCACGTCCATGACTGACAGGTCGTAAGCGAGCAGCTTGTCGGGGTCGACGAGCACCTGGTACTGTTTTCTTCCGCCTCCGATGGGCACAACTTGAGACACACCTGGAACAGCCAACAGTCTTTTGCGAATTGTCCAGTCAGCGACCGTGCGGACATCAAGCTCTGAATGGAGGTCGCTGGACACGCTTACGAGCATGATTTCGCCCATAATGGAAGAGATTGGAGCGAGGACGGGCGAAGAAACACCTTTTGGCAATTGTCCGCTCACGAGCTGCAACTTCTCATTGACTATTTGCCGGGCGATAAAGATGTCGGTTCCCCAATCGAATTCCACCCAGATGATCGAAATGCCCATGGCCGAGGATGACCGCACACGACGAACTCCCGTTGCGCCGTTCACAGCGCTCTCAATCGGAAATGTGACCATCGTCTCTACTTCCTCCGTTGCCATCCCGTGAGCTTCAGTGAGAACCACGACCGTGGGAGCCGTGAGGTCAGGGAATACATCAATCGGAATCTGCGTGACAATAACTGCTCCAACGACCAGGAGCGCAACGCCAGAGATAATGACGAGAAGTCTGTTCTTCAGTGAAGCTTTGATGATTCTATCAAGCATGGATGGTTTCCTCAGTGCTCATGGCCATGTGCGGGAAGCTGAGATGAAAGCGACGCAAGTCGTACCTGGTATGCGCCGACAGTAACAACGCGATCACCTTCTTCAAGGCCGGTCAGGACTTCGACACGCCCGTTTTCGCGCAAGCCGAGTTGAACATCTCTTTTGACAAACGCTTCGCCTTCAACGTGCACGTACACACTGTACCACCCCTCTTCTTCGGTCAAAGCCGCTTCCGGGATCACAAGAGCGATGTGCTCCTTTCCTGTCGAAATATTCACTTCGCCCACCATCCCAATACGGAGCCGACCCTGCGGATTCTGGGCTTGAAAAACCACAGGGACTGTTCGTGTGCGCTCATCGACCGCGCTGCCGACTGAAATAAGCCGTCCGTTTCGTTCGTTGATTTCCAGTATGTCGTCCACGCCTGAAAGAATCATCCATGCCTTGTTTGGCTTATTTATCTTGCCAATTTCCGTGACCGGGACATTCACCCTGACCCAGACAGTCGATGCGTTGATGATTCGAAAGAGCGGCTCGCCGCCATTAACTTGTTTACCCGGAACGACAAACACTTCGGCCACCGTTCCCGAAATTGGAGTTTTCAAACGGAAACCTCCCTCCAATGAATGAGAAGTGTCTTCTCCCGCTTGAATGTAGCTGCTCAACGCATTGAATGTCGCCACGGCGCGACGGTATTCGGCCTCAGTCTCCTTGAATTCCTTGTCAGAGATAGCCTGAATAGCGTACAATTTCTTTGCACGGTCGTATTCGTTTGCCGTTAGTTCTCGTTCGGTCTCGGCTTCGGCAAAGCGAGACGCAAAATCTTCGCTGCCACCTGGCGTTTCTGCAGACGGCATCATGAAGGCAAGCACGCTACCACTTACCACGTCCGTACCGGGAACTGGGAGGTTTTCATTCCGCTCGGCGGGGAGATAACCCGTGAAAGGCGCTGCAACAATTGCTTCTGCATTCTGCTTCGGGATGATTTCGCCGGCAGCATGAATCGACCCTGCGATACGCTGCCGAGCAACAGACTCAGTACGAAAGTCGATCTTCCATTGCTGTTCTTTAAGGAATGGAATGAGTTGTTCGGCGGACGGGGATTCCCCCTCAGTAGCCTGGTCGGAAACCGACGCGAAGACGCGCATTTCATCCACACGGATTGTATCCTGCTCGATTCCATTGACAAACAGTGTGAGGCGGTAAATCCCTGGTTTTTCAAACTTTGCTATCGGTCGAAATATACCGGGCGATGTTGGGGCAACGGCAGAGACTGAGAGTCGGGAGCCATCGGATGAGATAAAATCCAAAGCAAGCTGTCCTTCGGTTACCGGCTTAAAATTGGAGAGCCACGTAAGATGAACAGCAAACTTTGCCTCGTTACCGACAATGAGGGCGGGATATTCAATGAAGAGCTCAGTTTTCCTGGTCCAGATTGTCGCTGAGCCGCCACTTTTTCCGGGTGACTGTGAACTCTCCTCGCTGCCCTGACACGCCGGCAAGATCAGACTAGCCGCCATAAGACCTGCGAGAACATACTTTGACATGCGCATATCCTTTTAAAAGTATTCGGTGCGTAAAACGAAAAAGGGAAGTTCCTCGATCTGATAATTCTCAGACGAGGAAGCAAATAACTGATGACTTGCAAGTCAGGCTAAAGGGGGAGATCGACCGGAGAGGAGAGGGTCTGTGCCGGCAAGAAGGGGTGGGGCTGGACCGCTTAAAGCGAGTTTTTCTGAACAGCTCGTGAGCGATGTCCTCATTGCTTGCGAGGTAATGACGTCTAAGCTGATCGGGGATACGCTCTTGCTTTCAATCGGCTGGACTCGAGCTGGCGTAGCCACAAGAAGCACCTTTGCGACGAAGTGGCTGTGATTTTTGCCGTGAAGGTTGGAAAAGGCTTCAGCCTTTCCATGACGTGGGGACTGTTCGCTCTCGTGAGCATGCAAGACGATCGCAGTTCCGTTTCCCTCGTGCACTTCCGTTTTATGGATGTGCAGTCCACTTCCAAAGATGAGGGACAGAAAATATCCAGAGAGGACGACGGTTGTCGGAAGTTGAAGTACTATCTTGTCGATTCGGTACATGGACTTCATGAAATATACGAATTGTCACTCGGAATGCAAAGGGTCACATAACGGCATCACAGAGGCTTTGCGTTTAGCCTTGCGCTTGACTTACTAAAGCCATCCTGTCGAAATAAACCTTTTCGCCGTCGAACTTTTCTTTTGTCGGGTTCCA
Source organism: uncultured Ignavibacteriaceae bacterium (assembly GCA_964361365.1). Classification (GTDB taxonomy): domain Bacteria; phylum Bacteroidota; class Ignavibacteria; order UBA10030; family UBA10030; genus JANOGR01. The sequence continues at coordinate 16,552 of CAYIBG010000007.1, forward strand.
GGGAAAGTAAATCAGGATCTTGAGGTTCACTTGCTTTCCTGTTGGCTGAATTCCAGCCCATACGCCCTTACGCATCCCGACGAGGTCTGCGACTTCGAAGGCTCCTTGCGGGCCAATGACAATGTCCGTAAGGTTAAACTTGACATCCGGAAAAGCGCCGAGAAACGTGAAATAAAACTCGCGGGCTCCCGCGTGGCCTTCCCAGCGCTCACCGGTTGGAATGATTTCGTAGACACATTCCTCAGTGAGTGTTTCGATGAGACCGTCTACGTTTCTTCTATCTTCCGCCTGTGAATGCTTGATCCACAAATGGCGGATTTTGTTGTAAAGTTCTGGTGTAATGTCCGCGGTGAGGCGTTCGCGAATTGAGATTTGTTTAGGCATTGTTTGCTCTCCAACCAGATTAAGAATCAAAATCGCGAACTCCTGATCTCTTAGGGGAGGATGAAGGCGGGGTCTACACAAAAGAATGAACCTTGCCATCGCAACCCGACCTCACCTACCCTCTCCTAAGAGGAGAGGGAAAGTTTGAGTGAGATAAAATTACCAGCATAAACTCTTGCCTTTCTTAGGAGAGGAGAAAGAAGGGGTCTCCGGCAAAACAACTATCCCTTGTTCATCACCAGGTCAAAAACGTTTTGTATGCCCACGGGGACGTAGGAGAAGAACGGCTCGCCATACCTTGTGCCGATCCTGCGGCCGTAGTTGCGAGCCCGGATTTCGACGTTTTCGAGAAACTCAGGCTTCGTCAGGCGGGTTTCGGGCTCCTTGCTATTCGGGTTGTGAAGCTGAGAAGAATGTGCGCGAATCGCTTCAAGCTTAATTTCCCAGGTGTCCGAAATGTCCACGATAAAAGCGGGCTGAAACTCGTACCATTGCATGAATTCAAAGAAGTTGTCTGGCCTGAAGGGTTTTTGAACCTTGCTGTCGAGCTTCGTTTCGATTTTCATGAGTCCGGCGTAGAACCAGGCTTCCTTGCACAACTGGTGCGTGTGGTAGTGGTCGGGATGCCTGTCGAGCGAATGGGGAACCAACAGGATCTTTGGTTGAAGCTCGCGAATGAGCGAAATGACTTTGATCATGTTTTCCTTGGTCACTTGCACGTCGCCGTCAGGAATATGGAGGTTTCTCCTTGTGACAGCACCAAGAACCTTAGCCGCTTTGTGGGCTTCCTTGGCGCGGATCTCCTTTGTCCCGCGGGTGCCAAGCTCGCCTTGTGTGAGATCCGCCATGGCAACCTTTCGTCCTTGTTTCACGAGTTTTGCAATTGTCCCGCCGCATGCAAGTTCGAGGTCGTCAGGGTGCGAACCGAAGGCTAATACGTCGACCGTCATGTTTTCTCCTTTCGCGCAGACTTCCGCAGTCTACAGCTGATTGCTCAGGTAGACTTCGGAAGTCTATCATGTTTTTCGCTCGCCAATATAGGCAAGACTGAAGTGAAAGACAAGAAAGCGTGTCAGAAGTCTGACCATCCTTTGGTAGATGGAGTCCATCAACTGGAGAAGATCATTGCGATGGACTCCATCAGTCATTGTGATGGCTCCATCTGGCTTATCTTGAATGTCTTACAAAGGATGGCTAACTTGGCTTCATGCTTGGTCCTGAACGGAAAATCCTGAGCGTTACAGAAATCACAAGGAAGATCAGAATCTACCTTGAAGAAACGTTTCCGCAAGTGTGGATTCAAGGCGAGATTTCGAATTGTAAACGGCACACGTCGGGACATCTTTATTTCACGCTCAAAGACGAGACGGCTCAGATTTCTGCTCTGATGTGGCAAAGCAATCTTGAAACTCTTCTGTTCGCGCCGGAAGACGGCATGAAAGTGATTGTTCGCGGTGCCATTACTATCTATCCGCCCAAAGGCAATTATCAGATTGATGTCGACAAGATGCAGCCTGTGGGTATCGGAGAATTGCAGCTTGCTTTCGAAAAGTTAAAGCAAAAACTTGCTGCGGAGGGCCTGTTCGACCCTCGCCGCAAGAAACCGATTCCTGTGTATCCTGAAAACATCGGGATCATAACCTCCGAATCGGGGGCAGCGTTGCACGACATGAGGAGCGTTTTGGAGCGCCGCTTCCCGTCCATCGGAGTCGTTGTGCTTCCTGTTCGCGTGCAGGGTCCAGGAGCAGCGGAGGAAATTGTGCAGGCCATCGGGGACATGAATCGCTACGGCCGCGTGGATGTTATCATTGTGGGTCGGGGAGGGGGTTCACTGGAAGACCTCTGGGCATTCAACGAGGAGATTGTCGCCCGCGCCATCCACGCGTCACACATCCCGGTCGTCAGCGCGGTCGGCCATGAAATCGATTTCTGCATTTCTGACTTCGTTGCCGATTTGCGAGCGCCCACACCTTCAGCAGCGGCAGAGCTTGTCGTCCAGAACCGGGCCGAACTCCTTGAAACTCTTCGCAATATGTCATATACTATGAAAGAAACGTTGACAAATCGGGTCAACGGGTACTTTGACCGGGTAAAAAGCCTGGTTGAAAGCTACTCTTTCAACAGGCCGAAGGATTACCTTCGCGAGTTTGTGCAGACGCTGGACGAGTTTGATCGCAGCCTGCAGCTGAAATTTCATCATTTCGTGGAACTGACCTTTCAAAAACATCTCAATTTCTCGCAGAGATTGGAATCAACGAATCCACGTGGAGTCTTGAAACGAGGATACACGATGGTCCGTCACAAGGGAACAGTTGTGACGAGCTCGAAAAAGCTCGAGGTCGGAGAGAGAGCTGTCATCGAGTTCCATGACGGCGAGGTTCCGGCGAAAGTGGAGCGATGAGCGCCAGGAAAACATCCAAAGGATCTTTTGAAGATTCGCTCAACCGGTTGGAAAAAATCGTTGAATCCCTGGAGCAGGGCCAGGTACCGCTCGATGATGCCCTGAACCTGTATGAAGAAGGGATCCAGTTGTCGAAAGCTTGTGCTGAAAAACTCAAAGCGGCCGAAATGCGGATTAAGAAACTTGCAAAAAACGCTGACGGCCAGTTTGAATTAAAGGACCTCAAATAGGAATGGAATTCCAATTCTTCGATAAGATCGACTATCCGCAAGACCTGAGGAAGCTGGACGTGAAAGACCTCCGGACAGTCTGTGCGGAAGTGCGCGAGTTCCTCGTTGATTCCGTCTCCAAAACAGGCGGCCATCTTGGCGCAGGCCTGGGTGCTGTCGAGCTCGCCGTCGCACTCCATTACGCATTCGATACGCCCACAGACAAGCTTATCTGGGATACCGGCCATCAAGCCTACCCGCACAAGATTCTCACGGGCCGAAAAAACCGGTTCCACACGATGCGCCAGTTGAACGGGATCAGCGGATTCCTGAGGCGGGTGGAAAGCGAGTACGATGTGTTCGGTGCCGGCCATGCGAGTACCGCGATCTCGGCGGCGCTGGGGGTCGCAACGGCACGCGACTTTGCTCGAAAAGACTTCAAGGTTGTCGCCATTGTCGGCGACGGATCGCTCACTGGCGGAATGGCGTATGAAGCGATGAACAATGCGGGGCTCCTCAAGAAAGACCTCATTGTTGTTATCAGCGACAACCAGATGGTCTCGCTCTCGGCCGTCAACCCGACTCTTTGGTCATTCCACAATTACTTCAACGAACTTCTGACCCACCCGACGTATAACAAATTCAAAGCGAATGTCTGGGAACTTACGGGAAAGCTGGATACGTTCGGAGACCGGCTGCGTACGGTTGCGCACAATGTCGAAAAAGGGTTGAAGGCCATTGTCACTCCCGGAATGCTCTTCGAAGCGCTCGGTTTTCGATACTTCGGCCCCTTTAATGGACACAATGTGATCAAGCTTGTGGAGGTCTTTCGACATGTGAAAGATCTCAAAGGCCCAATTCTGATTCACGCCATTACGGAAAAGGGAAAGGGTTACGCGCCGGCAGAACGGGAAGCGACGAGGTTGCACGGTGTGACTCCGTTCGACAAGATCACGGGCATCTCTCCGAAAAACCCGAACGCAGCCCCCGCATACACAACGATTCTTGGAAAAGCGCTTGTCGAGGTTTGCAAACAGAACGCCCAGGTTGTCGGTATTACGGCAGCAATGCCTGACGGGACGGGGCTTGTTGCGCTTCAAAAGGAAATTCCGGAACGCTTTTTTGATGTCGGTATTGCCGAACAACATGCAGTGACCTTTGCTGCTGGAATGGCAACCGAGGGTTACATTCCGGTCGTGGCGATCTATTCAACATTCCTGCAGCGGGCGTACGACCAAATCATCCATGATGTGTGCATCCAAAATCTGAACGTAGTGTTTGTCATGGATCGCGGCGGTTTGGTCGGTTCAGACGGTCCAACGCACCATGGAGCTTTTGACCTTTCGTATTTGCGCTGCATCCCCAACATGGTGGTGATGGCGCCCAAGGATGAACAGGAACTCAGGGATATGCTTTTTACGGCCGTGGAATACAAGAAAGGTCCGATTGCGTTGAGATATCCGCGTGGGAATGCTCTTGGAGTTCCCGTGCGAAAAGAGTTCACGAAATTGGAAATAGGAAAAGGAGAGACGGTGAGGACGGGTTCGGACGTGGCGATTCTTGCGGTAGGAAACATGGTGCAGAATTCGCTCAAAGCAGCCGAAGTTCTTGCGAAAGACGGGATCTCTGCCGAGGTTGTCAATATGAGGTTTATCAAGCCTCTCGACGACAAATTGATCCGCATACTGGCTTCCCGAATGGACAATTTCGTAACAGTGGAAGACAACGTCATTGAAGGCGGCTTTGGGTCGGCCGTGATCCAGTCGCTCCAGAAACAGTCGTTGACTCATGTCGCCGTGAAGATTCTCGGTTTACCGGACAGGTTTATCGACCATGGAACACCCGAAGAGTTGCACAAGCAACTGAATCTGGACGGGCAGGGAATAGCTGACCTCACCAAGGCATTCCTGGTCTCCAGGGAAGGAAAATCGACGCTCGAATTGGTTCCCTCCTAAGTCACTCTTTCCTGCCGAATGGAAAAAATCCGCATAGGACTTGTTGGACTGGGCAACATTGCCCAGACGATTCACCTCCCGATTCTCACAAAGTTACCCGATGCTGAAGTCGTCGCGGTGTGCGACCTTGACGACAACAAGGCGCGAGTGGTCGCTGAAAAATTCGGCATACCCCGTTATTACACGGATGTCGAAACAATGCTCAAATCCGAAGAGAGCATGATTGCGGTCGACATCTGCACGCCGACCGTGATTCATAAAGAAGTTGCCATTGCCGCCTTGGAATCCAAGAAGGACGTGCTTGTCGAAAAACCGCTTGCACGTACTCAAACGGAAGCCGTCGAAATCGTCGTAGCCGCAAAGAAGAATCACAGAAAATTGATGGTGGGCATGAACAATCGTTTTCGGCCGGATGCGATGATCCTCCGGAGTTTTATCGAAGATCATGCCCTGGGAAAGATGTTCTACGTCAAGGCGGGCTGGTTCAAGAAGCTGAATGCGGAAAGCGTGTGGTTTACGAGAAAAGAACAGTCGGGAGGCGGGGTGGTGCTGGACCTCGGCATCGTGATGTTCGACCTCGCACTCTGGATGATGGGATACCCGGAAGTCAAGGAAGTCACAGCGACCCATTACACGCATTTCACGAAGGAAGTGGAAGATTCGTCGATCATGTTTATGAAAATGAAGAATGGGTCGACGCTCACCATCGAGGCAAGCTGGTCGTTCGAATCGAACGCGGATTTTTTCTATTGTGACTGCTTCGGGACGGAAGGAAGCGGTTCACTGAACCCGTTCCGTATTCTAAAACGCATGCACGGAAGCCTCGTGAACGTCGCGCCCGCTTCGCACGAAACGCCGCAGACGCTGTACCGCAAGTCTTATGAAAACGAGTTGAAACATTGGATCGGTGCCTTGCGCGGGCTTCATCCCATCGTTTCCACCGGTGAAGAAGCTGTCCACCGCATGAAGATCGTCGATGCCATCTACAAGGCTGCAAAGAAAGGGAAAGCCGTCGCGATTCAATAATCGTCGTTCCCTGACGCAAGAGCTGTGAAAAAGAAGAGAACTGCCTCAACACCCCACAAAGCCCCATCCGCTGTTATCGCGTTGCTCACAGATTTCGGACTTGAAGACCCCTATGTCGGGACAATGAAGGGCGTCATCCTCTCCATCAATCCGAATGCTCGTATTGTCGACATTTCACATTACATTCAGTCTCATCAGATTCTCCAGGGCGGCTATTTTCTGTGGTCCACATGCCCTTTTTTCCCCCGGGGGACGGTCTTTCTCGCAGTGGTGGACCCGGGCGTCGGCAGCAGGAGGAAAATTATTGCTGTGAAGTCGACGAACCATGTTTTCCTCGCACCGGATAACGGTTTATTAAACCTCGTGCTTTCTCACCAGAAGATCGTAGAAGTCGTACAGGTTGATCCGCTCAAAACGAAAGATTTCATCCTGCAGGAGGTGTCATCGACGTTTCATGGCCGTGATATCTTCGCACCGCTGGCGGCGCATCTTTCACTCGGGAGGAGAATTCAGTCATTCGGCGAGAGGGTCAGACTTGACCACATCCCCTCCTCATTCGTGAATGCAAAAAGCGGAACATCCAAGCCCCTGGTCATTCATGTGGACCACTTTGGAAATCTCGTTTCCAATATTTCTGGAACTTTAGCGAATGCAATTCAAATGCTGGCCGTGGGAAAAGCACTCGTGAATCGATGGACTCAGAATTACGATGACGCTCCAGACAAGACGCCGTGCATGATTGTCGGCAGCGGAGGACTCATAGAGATCGTTGTCAAGAAGGATCATGCAGCGAAATTGCTCGGTGCAGCAGTCGGTATGCCGGTTACCATTTACTGGTCATGAAACCTTCCGCAAAGCGGTTCGTTCCGTTGGATTGAAGTTCTTGCTTTTCGCACCAAAGCTGAGTATCTTACTCATACCCCATCTGTATATGGGGGTTTTTTATCTCCGGGAAGGTTCACTATGACATACACACTCTTCATTATTGTCGAAATCATTGTCAGCATTCTTCTCATTCTTGTCGTTTTGATGCAGGCAAGTAAAGGCGGCGGGTTGGCGGGTACTCTCGGTTCAGCCAACATGGGAACAGTCTTCGGCGTTCGCCGGACGTCGGATTTCCTGAGTAAGACAACTACCATTCTTGCCACGATTTATATCCTGCTGGCTTTGTTTATCAATCTGACGGTGCTTCCGAGGCCGGAAGAGAAGGAAAGCATCATTCAGCAGAATTCTTCCGTCCCGCCGCCAGCCACACAAATACCCCAGCCCGTACCAACGCAGAACCAGCCCAAGTAAGCTGTTTCCGCACCCATGGCTCAATTGGTAGAGCAACTGACTCTTAATCAGTGGGTTCCAGGTTCGAGTCCTGGTGGGTGCACAAACTCGTGATTGGTTAAATGGTTCATTGGTGAGTGTTATGCATTCAGAAACCGCACCAATTAACTAACACTATTTACCAATCACCAAGTTTTTGCCGAAGTGGCGGAACTGGTAGACCTGCCTGCCGGCCGGCCGGCGCCTGGACGCAAAATAGTCGAAGAAAAGGTTGGTGTATTGAATCAGCAGTCAAACGAGCAACTACCTGTA
>CAYIBG010000008.1:0-23638 GCA_964361365.1 uncultured Ignavibacteriaceae bacterium
CGAATCTCTTTGCCGGAACCGGGAGCGGCGTTTATCTTTCTACCAACAACGGCACTAGCTGGACTGCGGCGAGCACCGGCTTGACAAACACTCTTGTTTTGTCTCTTGCCGTCTCTCCCGCCTCCGGCGGGTCCGGCACGAATCTCTTTGCCGGAACCGGGAGCGGCGTTTATCTTTCTACCAACAACGGCACAAATTGGAGTGCGGCGAGTACCGGCATGACGAACACTCGTGTTTGGTCTCTTGCCGTCTCTGGCACGAGTCTTTTTACCGGGGGAGGGGATGGCGGTGCCGGCGTCTTTCTTTCCACCAACAACGGCATAAGCTGGGCTGAGGCGAATACCGGCATGCCCAACAATTACATCTATGCCTTTGCTGTCTCCAGCGCCAATCTCTTTGCCGGGTCTCGGGACGGTGTCTTTCTCTCCACCGACAACGGCACAAGCTGGACGAAGACCAGTACCGGCTTGCCTGGCAATTATGTCCTTGCTGTTGCCGTCTCTGGCGCGAATCTCCTTGCCGGGACTGATGGCGGCGGCGTCTTTCGATCCACCACCTACGTCTTCTTCTGGACTCCGGGCAATCCCTGCCGTACCCACTTTTCGGTCACGTCGCTCTCCGGCTCTCCCGCCTCCGGCGGGTCCGGCACGAATCTCTTTGCCGGGACTCTTGGCGGCGTCTTTCTTTCCACCAACAACGGCACAAGCTGGACTTCGGCGAGTACCGGCTTGACGAACTCTCGTGTTTGGACTCTTGTCGTCTCTGGCACGAATATCTTTGCCGGGAACGATAAAGGCGGCGGCGTCTTTCGATCCACCATCACCGACACAAACTGGACTGTCGTCAACACCGGCTTGGCGAATCTTTTTGTCCTGTCTTTCGCCGTCTCGGGAACAAATCTTTTTGCCGGGACAGACAATAGCGGGGGCGTCTTTCTTTCCACCAACAACGGCGCAAGCTGGACTGCGGTCAATACCGGCTTGACGAACAGTTCTGTCCGTGCTCTTGCCGTCTCTGGCACAAATCTTTATGCCGGGACTGATAATGTCGGCGGCGTCTGGAGACGACCGTTGTCAGAGATGGTCACCGATGTTGAAGATGACCGTAATCAGCTACCGACTCATGTATCATTGGAGCAAAACTACCCCAACCCGTTTAACCCAAGCACAATAATACGCTACGGTGTGCCGGTGCGAAGTCACGTAAAGCTCGAGATCTACAACATACTGGGTCAGCGTGTTGTCCTTCTGGCCGATGAGGAACAAGATGCACGTTTCTATGAAATGACCTGGCAAGCGCGGGTTACTTCAGGGCTGTATTTCTACAGGCTCGAAGCTGTTGCGAGTGAGGACCCGAATCGGAGGTTTGTGCAAGTGAGAAAGATGTTGTTGCTGAAATAAGTTGGAAAATATTCCAGCATTATTATCGAAAGGATGGAAGACATGCATTTCGTCAACTTTCGTTTGTTCGCGACAGGTGTGCTTGTTGTCTTCTTCACCTGGAATTGCAACAAGAGCGACTCGACGGCACCGGAAGAGCCCACAGGCTCCATTTCCGTCAACATCGTCCCTTACGACGAGTTTGGCGGCGCGTACTCACCCAAAACCGGAGTGACCGTGACCGTCTCGGGAGGCGGACAACTCGTGAGCAATACGACAGATGCGAACGGGGATGCGACGTTTACCGGCCTGAAGTACGCAACCTATAAGGTTACGGCGCAGAAATCGGGTTTTGAAACATTCAGCGGAGATAACTACGCCCTCTCCAGCAGCAATCAGGCATGGTTCATTAGCCGCTCCATTACCCAGCTGCCGACGGTCACCGTCGATTCGCTGGCAACCACTGTCAACACAACGTTTCCGGGAGTCTCCGTCGGCGGAAAATTCTCTGCTGCGACTCCGAGCGGGAAAAGCCGATCGTACATTTTGTATTTCGGCAATGCCACTGTGAGCCAATCTGTGTCGGCGCATCAGTACTCTTCCAGCTTCAGCGCTTTTGGCTCGACCACTTTTGCCAGCGGCGACGTTTATGCCAACCTCAAGTCGAGCGGCTTTACAACCGGTGCGACGGTGTACGTGACCCCGCGAGCCGCTTCGCACGCAAACGGGTTCACAGATGCAACCACAGGCAGGTTTGTTTACACAGCCATAGAAACGTTATCAACAATAAGAAGGTCGTTTGTGCTTCCCTGATGCGTTTCGAAATGTGTGTCGGGAATTAGCGACGTCGTTTGATGAAATTGTCGAAGCGGGAAGATATCATCGGATAACGATGGACGCATCGAGGCTAGCAAAAGGAATCCATGTGAAGCTCGAGATCTACAACATCTTAGGTCAACGAGTCGCCCTTCTGGCCGATGAGGAGCAGGATGCACGCTTCTACGAAACCACTTGGCACGCACAAGTTGCTTCGGGTCTGTATTTCTACAGACTCGAAGCCGTTGCGAGTGATGACCCGAATCGGAGGTTTGTAAAAGTGAGGAAAATGTTGCTGCTGAAATAGCGCGAGGCAGAAGTCCGACATTTTCCGTGGCGAAGGTAACCTTGTCAAGGTTACATCGAATTGCGCCAAAAACCTTGACAAGGTTAGGCGGCGCAACACGATAAATATCGATCTTCTATAATGTTACTGGACAACGACTTCTGATTGCCTCCCGGGGGATCGAGGTTCGCTTCAACAAGGGCGATCGCCAAGATCGCCCTTGTTTTTCAGGCGGCGACGCTTCGGAAAAACACTGCCAGCTTGGCTTCATCGAGCCTTCCGTTTGTTCTGACTCCGCTGCACACGTCAACCGCAAATGGCTGCACGAGAGAAATCGCCTCCCGGACGTTCTCTGCCTTCAGTCCGCCTGCAAGGTAAACCGGTTTTCCGGACTCAGAAACAATCTTGCTGCTGACCTCCCAGTTATGCGTCCGGCCCGTTCCTCCCAGTTCTTTCACCGCTCCGTCAGGATTGCCTGAATCAAGCAAGAGGGCGTCAACGTGAGGAGCGGCCGAAACCGCCTCGTTGAATGACCTTGTGTCGACCACATGGATCACCTGAATGATTCGAATCCCCGGCATCCCTACGCGTAGCTTCGAATAACCTGCAAGCGGAAAAGAATCGACAAGTTGAATGGCAGTTGTGCGCATCCGACGATGTTGTTCGATAACCGCGATGGGGTCCTGCTTGCTGGTGAGCAGAAAACTGTCGACGCCGGGAGGAATTCGGCTCGCAATGCGGGCGATGAGGTCTTCGGGAATCGGGCCCGGTCCGCTGGGCATCTCGGAGACAAGGCCGATCGCTGAAGCACCATAGCGGATGGCAAGCTCAGCCTCTTCGAGGCTCTGAATGCAGCAGATTTTTACACGAGGCCTGAGAAGAATCTGCATATTCAAAACGATTCCTGAGGGCCAATGTACATGCCGCCGGAACCGTTCCCGAAACCAAAATCTAACCGAAGATTAAGCCGCTCCTGTATGTTGAAAAAGTATCGGAACCCGAATCCGTACGAAGGTTTGATATCACGGAGATTAAATTGGCTAATGTCCTGCGCGACATCGCCCATGCCAGCAAAGGCCACAAAGCCTATCCGCCAGAACAAGGGCATTCGGAATTCAACCTGCGAAGCGATGTAGTTTTTATCCCTGTACCGTCCCTCGTAATAGCCGCGCATCTGGTTCTGGCCTCCCAGTTCTGCAAGTTTGTGGAAGGGAGCAGACCCGCCGATAAAGAACCCGTACCATTGCAAAGCCAACACCTGATCGTCGCCAACACTGAGGTACTCTCTGAGGTTTATGACGGTTTTGGAGAATTGGTAATCGCTCCCAAAGGGTTTGTCATGGACAACAACCGAAAGCTGATAATACGAACCCCGGGTGGGCGCAAAGATGTTGTCGCGCGTATCATAGTAGGCTAGCGGCCCGCCGCCCGAGGTGATGCCATTCGTGCTTCCAGGGATTGTCCCTGTGCCCAGAAGTCCAGTCGGCGAAATGTCAGACAATCTTCGGTCTTCGAAGTACACTGTCAATCCGGCCTGAACTGATTTGGCAACGGTCGTCAATCCCTTGATTTCAAACCGGAGAATCTGAGATGAGTAGCTTTCCTCGATGCTTTCAGGTTTTTTGTTCCCTATTCCGAAGAATTTTTGCGGATAGCGCATGAAGAGGATCTCGGTGTCCAGCCGATGAGCAGCTTCCTGAAAGTACCATTCACCAGACAACTGGGAAATAAACTGTTTCTTCTGAGTGTAAATCAGCAGGAGCGCTGTGGCAGAGGGCCGTACGCGGGCGAGGCTGCCCACCGGCCTCGCAAAATATAATACACCTGCCCCGCCCGCAAATTCTGTTTCAGGTGTGTAATACGCGATGGGAATCGGTAGGATTCCCTGTGATTCAGCACGCGAGGTATCGGGCTGTTCTTCGGATTCCTGAAACGACCTCGAGCGTTCGCAGAAACAGAAAGAGAAGCAAGCAGCCCAGACGATTGTTTTCAGGATACGTGAGATTTTCTGTGCTCCGCTTGATCTTTCAAGGCTATAAGAATTCTTTTTCGGATGAAGCCGCTGAACGGCCGCACGAGGACCCAGTAGAAACGGAACCGCTTCAAACTCACCTTGTCCAGACAAAGCACCCTGGTTTCTGTGGCGGCTTGCGTCCAACCGGGTTGAATTTCAAAGAGAGAGAAATTCCACACGGCTTTGGCGTAGCCGGGCGTTTGAAAACTTTTGAACGAATCCACAGTTAAAGATTGAATGCAGCCTGATGGAGCCCAGAATTTGCCCACAATCCCCAAAACCATTTCCACAGGCGCTCGTTCGCCGAGAGAAACAAAACCCATCTCATGCAGGCCACCGAGAGATGTGGCCACACGGGGAAGTCCGCGCAATCGAAAGAGAATTCTTGTGAAGATGGAAGGAGTGAAATTCAGGGTTCGAACGACGGAAAAAACCTCTTCGACCGAGGCATGGATGTTTATGCGGTAATGCTCTGAAAAGTCAAAAGCAGGGAGGAATTGATCAATCAGCGCCGGATTACTCATCATGATCGCTCGAATCGAAAAGGGAACGGGAAAACTTTTTCGTCAAAGATCGTCCATGAAAAGAAAAGCCACAAGAACTATCACTCCCGTGGCTCTCTAGTTACCGAAACATCAACTATTTTGCAATGACTTCCTCTCGTTCGCGTCCGTTTCCCCCGGATTCAACCGTAGCTGTGTCGAATCCCTTGAGGGGTTTCCTTGCGAACAGAGATTTGAGCCATGCTCCTGTCTCTTCCAATTTCGAATACATGACCGGAACAATCACAAGCGTCAGGAAACTGGATATGGTCAACCCGGAGATGATGGAAACGCCCAGCGGGCCCCAGAAACCGGCGCTCTCAGCTCCGATGACGAACTTGAATGCCCGCCAGTCGAAATCGAATCCCGTTGCCAGCGGCACAACTCCGAGCACTGTTGTGGCGGCTGTGAGAAGAATCGGGCGCAGCCTGACCCGCCCGGCTTCCGTGAGCGCCTCATCCAGCGGCATACCCTCTTCCCGTTTGCGACGGGCAAAATCAAGAAGCACAATCGCATTCTTCACGACGATGCCTGCCAGCGCGATAACGCCAACGCCCGTCATGATGAGGGAAAAAGGCGTCTGCGTGATGATCAAACCCCACAGCACACCGATGAGAGCAAGCGGAACGGTGAACATGATGACGAACGGCACTTTCATCGAGTTGAATTCCATGACGAGCGTCAGAAACACGAGCAGCAGAGTGACCGCAAATGCCTGGCCGAGAAACCGCATGGCTTTTCCCTGCTCTTCATCCTGGCCGCCGAACCGAATATTGTATCCAGATGGAAGCTCGAACCCCGTCAGCCGGTCTTTCACCTCGTTGAGCACTTCAGAGGCGACGCGGTCTTCCACACCTCCCGTCACGGTAATGACGCGCTTCAGGTCCTTGTGCCGGATCTCGCTGACCCCTGTGGTCTTACGGATTGTCGCAACAGAAGCGAGCGGAATGGTGAGCAAGGTGCCCCGCTTATTCATGAACGTGATGTGAATGTTCTCCATGTCCTGAATAGACTTCCGTTGGTCTTCCTGTAACCGGACGCGAATTTTGTACTCATCCTCGCCGACGCGATATTTGGACGCCTCCGCACCGTTGATGGCGGACCGAACCGTGCTCGCGATCTGGCTGGTATTGGTCCAAAGAAGTCCCGCCTTCTCGCGGTCGACCACGACTTCAATTTCCGGCTTGCCGGTGTTGTAATCGTCCTTCAGGTCGACGAGCCCGTGGACATCTTTGATTGCCTCTCGCAGTCGATGGCTGATCCCCGCAAGCTGGCCATAGTCGTCGCCGGAAATCTCGATACTCACAGCCGCACCTACCGGAGGACCCATCTGTTGCTTGTTGACAAGGATTTTTCCGCCTGCCATCCCGGATGTCGCTGTGCGGATCTCGTCAAGCGTCACAAAAGTGTTTTGCTGGCGCTTGGCCTTTTCGTAAAAATTGACGTTCACGCCTGCCTTGTTGGAAGTGCCCTGGCCCCCGAAATCGAACGGGTCATCTGATGTACCGGTACTCGTCGCAACGAATTCGATGTCTTTTCTGTCTGAAACCTTTTCGATACGGTCTTCGACCGATTGGGCCATCACGTCGGTGACTTCCAGGGCCGTTCCCGGAGGCGTTTCAATCCGCACGCTGACGAGCGACGGCTGTGTGTTGGGGAAGAAATCCATGCCTTTGTTGACAGCTCCGAAGACAATAATCGTGAGGATCAAAATTCCAGTGGTTCCCCAGAGCACCAATCCTTTTCTTCTTAACGCCCATCCGAGCGTGTCGGCATACGAGTTCTGCATCATGGGGAAAAGCACCTCGTCCGTCTTGTGGTAAATCCAGGTGACCGGGTTGTATTTTCTCCACCACGTTGGATGCGCGAGCGATTCTTTTGCTTTAGCGATTTCCTTTTTGTAGTTGATCCACTGCGATCCTTGGACGGGACTGATCACGTTGGCGACAAACAGCGACGAGCCCAGCGTAACGATGAGCGTAATCGGCAGATACCACATGAAATCGCCGACGACGCCGGGCCAGAATAACAGCGGAATGAATGGCGATATTGTGCTCAATGTCGAGGTAAACACGGGAAGTGCCACTTCGGCCGTTGCATCGCGGGCGGCCTGAATGGGCGACTTGCCGAAATCATGCTGATGGCGGTAGATGTTTTCAATCACGACGATGGCGTCATCCACCACGATGCCAAGCACCAGGACGAGCCCGAAGAGCACAACGAAATTCAGCGTGATGCCCATGGCGGAAAACACCATGAAGCCAATGAGCATAGAAATGGGGATTGCCGTGGAAATCAGCAGGGAATTCTTGAAACCGAAGAACATAAAGAGCGAGAGGACCACAAGAAACATCCCGGTCATGATGCTGTTTTCCAGCTCGTGCACCGAATTGGCGATAAACCGTGACTGGTCGTTGGAAATGTTCAGCCTGATCCCTTCAGGCAGCTTCGCACGCCAATCCCCGACGATCTTCTTTGTTTTGGCGGCGATCTCAAGCAGGTTCTCCCCGGCGCGTTTTCTGACGGAGAGGGAAACAACGTCGGTCTTGTTTAGCCGGGCGTGCGTGATACGGTCCTCAAAGGAATAATCCACCATGGCAACGTCGCGGACATAGATTGCCTTGCCGTTCTGGATCTTGATGACGATATCCTCCAATGGCTTCACTTCTTTGAACTCCCCCGGCACACGAACGGTAAAAGCTTTCTCGCCGTCATTGATCGAACCGCCGGGGAGGGAGAGGTTCTCGTTGCGAATGGCGGTTATCACGTCATCGAAGCCGATTTGGTAAGCTCTGAGTCGATACACGTCGCAATTGACTTGCACTTCCGGCTGCAGTCCGCCGCTGACGTCGGCGCGGAGGACGCCCGAGATCGCCTCGATTTGGTCCTGCATGTCTTCGGCGATCTTCTTGAGGCGGGCGAGTCCCACCTCGCCGCCGACGTTGACGATCATAATCGGAAATTCACTGAAGTTGATCTCCGAAATCACCGGTTCAAGGATGTCGTTCGGCAGGCCGGGCTTGGCTGAGTTGACTTTGTCCCGCACCCGGCGAAGCGCGTCGTCGATATCCACGTCGGTGTTGAACTCCACGCGAATGGTCCCGAGGCCCTCTTTTGATACGGACGTGATCTGTTTGACGTTGGCAAGCGCCTTGAGGTCTTTTTCCAGCTGCTGCACGACCAGCCCTTCGATGTCTGTCGGAGAAACGCCGACGTACGGCACCGTGACGATGACGAGCGGGATGGAGATATCGGGAGCTGCTTCACGCGGCATACCGGTGTAAGCTCCCCAGCCCAGGATCACAATCATCACGAGCAACAGGTAGACCGCTACCTTGTTATTGACAGCTAAGTTCCATGGTTTCATCTATCAGTTCCTTTTTCGCTAGTTCTGTTTCCTATTGCACAACAGTGACAGGTTGGCCATCGACCAGGCTCTGAATGCTTGTGACAATCACACGGTCTCCCGGATTTAGTCCCGCAACAACCTCGACGAGGTTCCCCTGATGGGCTCCCAGCATTACAGAGCGCTCATGAGCCACGCCGCCATTCTCGACAAACACGATGTTCCGTCCTCTGTCCACGAGTTGTACAACATTCTCGCTGATAAGAAGCGCTTGTTTGCGCGTTGCGCGGAGGATTTTCACTTTTGCAATCATTTCCGGTTTCAGCTTCCGTCCAGGATTGTCGATGAACATCTCCACGGGGAGCGACCGGTTGGACGCGTTGACTGTTGAGCCGACGAAGTTGACCTTTGCTGTTACGGTGTCACCGGGGAACGCGTCGAATGTCATCAACACTGGGGTTTGGAGCGCGATGAAACCGGCATGGCGCTCAGGAATTTCCGCCTGGACCTTCAGCGAGTTGATGTTGACGACGTGGGCGATTGGCACTGCCGGTGGGGCAAATTCACCTCGGTCGAAATAGTAGTCGTCGAGGATTCCCGCCACAGGGCTCTTGATCTGCGTCCGTTCCCATCGTGCTTTCATCAAATCTGCATTGGCCTTTGCGGCATCGCGTCCGTACAAGGTGTTCTTGTATTGAAGCTCACTAATGCCTTTTTCTTTATACACGTTTTCCTGTTTGTCAGCATTCAGCTTTGCAATCTTGTATTGAGCGTTTGCTGCATCATATGAAGCCTTGATGACTTCGTCCTTGAGCACGGCGAGGACTGCGCCTTTTTCCACGAACTGGCCTTTCTGGGCTTTCCATTCTTTTACCACTCCGCCTTCTTCGGGGCTGACCATGACATCGTCATGCGCTTTGACGATGCCCGCGGCGTGAATCGCATCAACGAAGGGACGCGGCGTCACTTCCTCCACCCGGACACTGAGGGCCGGCTTCGCCTGGGCAGTCGCATCCGGTTTCGCTTCGCTATTGCTGCATGCCTCTAATGCAAGCAACAACGCGGCTCCGGCTGCTAGGGACATCGATAATTGAGTAAGAGCTTTCATGAGTGAGTTCCTTCCGTTCGAGAATTAAATCAGTTTTCTTCGCGTTGCACATACGCAGGGAGCCGCCCAATGAGCTGGTCGAGCTCCGCCCCTGCAATGAGATAGTCATAAATTGCCTGGACTCGGTTGACGCGAGCCTGCGTCAAGGCAAGTTGGGCGTCGTTGACTTCCAGTTGTGTCGCCGAGTTGCTGAGGAATCGGGTCGTAACAATCTTGTATCCTCGTTCAGCCTGTTCCACGGTTCTTTCCTGGGCCTCGATCCGCTTCCGTGCGGCCTGGAGCGACCCTACGGTCGCCATCAACCCGATCTTGAGATTTCGTCCGACATTTGTTTTCTGTTCCTCGGATTTCAATACTTCCACCTGCGCCTGCTGCACGCGGGCGTTTGTCTGAAACCCCTGAAACAGGCTCCACGAGACCGACAGCCCCACCTGAGAACTTGCCAGGAAATCTTCTGTGGACATATTGAAGCTGTTCTTTGCAGCTTGATACTGATAGCTGCCGAACGCTGCGACGGTTGGCAGGTAGTTCGACTTTTCGGCGAGCACGAACGCTTCGTTCACTAAGATTTGCCCTTCAAGAGCAGCATAATTTGGATTATTCTGGAGGATAAGAGATGAAGCCCTCGCCAGCAGCGAATCATCCACCGCCTCGAATCTCATTGTTCCTTCCAACTGGATCCTGTCCGATGGCGACAATCCGGCGATGGATTTCAGGCCTTCAAGCGCGAGCGTGTAATTGGTTTCGGCCTGGATAACCATCGGGCGGAGGTTCTCCACGCCGACTGTCGCCCTCAGCTCGTCGTATTCCGATAAAATTCCCTGGCCTCGAAGCAAGTTCACGTTCTTCAAATTGTCTTCGGCGTTGGAGAGGTTCGACCGCATCATCCCACGCACCTCTCCGGATAACACCGCTCCGTAGAAGGCTTTCTTGACTCTTATGACCGTTTCCAGTTTCTTGCCGCGAAAAACATCCCGTGCCACCTCGGAATAAGTACCTGCAGCCCCAACCCCGGCAAATACCGTTCCGTTGAAGAGGAGTTGGCGAACCTGAAGCGTAGCGTTTGCTGAATGAGCAGCGCCGATCCGCAACGGGGTTGGCCGGCCAGTGCTGTCAGAGATAAAGAATACAGGACTTTTCAATGTCCGGATGTATTGACCCGACAGGTCCACGGACGGCATGGTGTAGCCCCAGGCTTCCGATACCCGGGCATCTGCCTTGACGACGTCCAGCCGCGAGGTTTGCAGGTCGGTGTTTTGCCGCATCGCCAACTGAATCGCTTTTTCCAGAGTCAGCATGACCGGTGTACCGGAATCCTGCGCCGTCGCCAATCCGGCAGCCAGCGACAAGAAAAACATTTGTTTGATAAGTTTCTTCATACGGGTTGTTCTGTTAGCTTCATTCAATGATTCGTGTGAACTTGTTATTCACCAATTGCCCGTTCAAGCGCCGCTCCTGCAAGTCCGAAATCGACAAGCGCCTGCGTGTAATTGGTTTTAGCCTGCAAAAGAGCGACTTCGGCATCCAGTAAATCTGAATTCATTCCCAGTCCTTGCTTGAATTTTGAATTGGTGACGCGATAGCTCTCTTCGGCCTGTTGAACTCCCTGCTCGGCAACCGTGATACGTTCCCTGGCCCGGCCGAGATTCAAATAATTTCTGGTGACGTCCAGAACAGCTGCGTCGCGCAGTTGGCCGTAGCCATTCTGTACCTGGGCAAGCTGGGCGCGTGCCTGGTCGGTTTGATGGACCGTGGTTCCCCAGTTCCAGACGTCGAACGAAATGCCGACACCGACATCCCAGGTATCCTTGAAGACATCCTGAATCGGGAAAATCCGCTGGTTCGGCCTGGCGGTCATGTAGTTCCCCGTCAAGAACACCTGTGGCCACCAGCTTGCCTGCGCAAGGGATACGGCTGCGTCTCCGGCTTTCACACGCAACTCCATCGACTGGAGATCCGGCCGTTTCTGGAGCGCCTGGGAAATCAGGGCACTCAAGTCGGGGAAATGCCTAGCGTCCTGTTGGATGCCGGACCCGATTGCCACTTCGGTCTCCAGCGGTATGCCGATAGCATTGTTCAGGACAATTCTTGCGAGTTGAACGCCATTGTTCGCATCGATTTGCCGCAACCGGGCATCGGAGAACTGGACTTGAACCTTCAGGATGTCGTTTGTTGTCGCGATTCCCTGCTTCTGCCAGTTCTCCACGTCTTTCAAATGCGTTTTGACCTGGTCAACATTCTCGTTGACAACTTTTTGGATGTCCAGCGCTTTGAACAGGCTCCAGTAAGCCGCTTTGATGCTGTAAACGAGTTCGCTCTTGTCTTTCTCAAATTCCTTTTGAGTCGCCTGCGAGTTGTAGTCAGCGATATCCGAATTTCTCTGAAGGCGGAAGCCGGTAAAAAGGGGCTGCTGAAGAGACAGCCGTACATTATAGTTGTTCAACACCGTCGGAGAAATTTCCACCAGGCCAAACGGCGTGTTCAAGATGGACGGCGGGATGTCGCTCAGGCGCGTATAGCCGCCGGAGAGCTTCAAGGAAGGAAGCATGAGCGCGCTGGCTTCGCTTGCTCGCGCGTCGGCATACTGAACCCTCATCATGGAAGCGTGAATTGCCTTGCTCTTTTCAAGACCCATGCGAACGGCCTCTTCGACCGTTAACCGTACTTCCTGAGAGTTGACGGTATGGAAAAGAAAAATGCCGGTCAGGAAAGAAAAAATCTTCGTCTTCATACTGTTGCCGCCTCTACCGTTTCGGTAGGTTTGTTATGGAGATACTTTGCCCGCCCTTCCGGCGTCATAATGCCTTCGTAGAAAATCTTGATAACTCCTTCAAAGACCTGGGCGGCGGAGAAGGGGACCTGGACAAGAACATCCGGGTTGATAATGTTCTGGATGGTGTTCGTGTAGATCAGGAGCATCAGTTGTTGATCGATGTCTTTTCTGAAAACGCCCAAATCGCAGCCCTCGCGCAGCATTTTTGCGAAGTTTGTCAAGATGTGCTCCCGCCGAGCGGAATCAATTTTTTTCCAAATGTGCGGCGCATTTCGTTGGATATCTTCGAGAAGCAATTTCCCGATCTTTGAATACTCCATCGCAACAATAGTCATGGTTTGTTTCAGCCGAGTTACCAAATCGACAGAGTGGTCATCAAAAATGGAAGCGCACCGACTCACCGTTTCTTTCATGGTTACTTCGACCATTTCATCCAGGAGGTCATCCTTGCTGGAAAAATACTTGTAGAGGGTTTTCTTGCTCATCCCCATCTTGTCTGCAAGCTCATCCATGGTGACACGAGAGAACCCATGGCGATAAAACCACTCCGACGCGGTTTCCATGATGCGCTTTTTGATTTCTTGGTCTGACATTGTTTCGACCTCCTACTAAGACGTGGAAACGAATTCAGTATTTTAAGTTTCCGCAAGGACATAAAATAAGCAGCCAAAAGAGGCTGCTTCTGTCTGATTCGAATATCGGAAACTCAACTAATTACTACGGCACTCAAGATAAGGAGTTTCAGGAAAAATGTCAAGAACAGCAAGAACTTTGGGAGAGAAACACTATCTGCATCAGTCAGTCCTTCCAATTCCACCACTTCAGACGCTCTTCATCGTGGCGCTTGTGAGAGGCAAAATATATGGCACATCGGAAGACATACAGCAGGCATCTATCGATTTGAGTCCCTTGTTGAGAACACCGTTTGAGATAGAGCCGTTCGGGATCTTTGCCTTTCAAGTCTTTTACGGTTCGGATGCCGAGCTCGTACAAGTCATTGGCAATGCTCTTTCCGACGCCCGGTATTTCCTGAAGCTCTTTGATGGCCGATTCCTTTCCACGCGCCATAAATTACTGGCCTCCACTGGCAAATGTCAGATAATATCCGTTGATATCTCGGATGGTGAACTCTTCCGTTCCGTAGAAAGTCCTTTGCAGGTCTTTGATAATGGAGACGCCGCTTTTCAAGCTTGAACGGAATGTTTTGATGTCCTCAACGTCAACATACAAAAGAAAAGTCCCACCAACCTTGCTGCCTTTCATGTCTGGAAGGTCGTTCCCGAGACTTGCCATAGCCTGAAACATGATTTCAACGTTGCCCGATTTCATCATCGCCCAATCGAATTGACTCGAATCGGGCACGGTCATCACAAGTTCAAACCCGAGATGATTCTTGTAAAACTCTACCGTGGAGTTGACGCTGTCGACCATGAGATTCGCGGTAAGTTTCTTCATCATGGGGAAACCTCCTTGTAACGGAAACAGGATACGAGATGATCGTTGACCATCCCGGTGGCCTGCATGTGCGCATAACAAATCGTTGAACCCACAAAGCTGAATCCACGCTTCTTCAGGTCCTCGCTCATCAGGTCCGATTCCTTCGTTTTGGCGGGAATTTCTTTGAGCGATTTCCACCGGTTCATTCTCGGCTCTCCTCCGACAAACTGCCAGATATACTTATTGAATGAGCCAAACTCCTTCTGAATCTGAAGAAAAGCCCTTGCGTTTTGAATCGCCGCTTTGATCTTGAGCCTGTTACGAATGATGCCCTTGTCTCTCAGCAGGCGTCTAACCTTGAGCGAATCAAACCGTGCAACTTTCTTCGGGTCGAAATTGCCGAACGCTTTTCTGAAGTTTTCCCGCTTCTTGAGGATCGTAAGCCAGCTGAGACCGGCCTGCATGCCCTCGAGGGTCAAGAATTCGAAGAGTTTCTTGTCGCTGTGAAGGGGCACGCCCCACTCACGGTCGTGATACACAATGTAGATCGGGTCATTTACACTCCACGGGCACCTGTTCTTTGCCGGCACGTTAGAGCTTCTTTTTCATGGCGATGGATGCAGCTTCGAGAATCATCGGAACGAGGATGTTCGGTTTGATCTGCGATGCCTTCGCAAACGTAATGTGGCGGACTTGAGTGCCTTTCCCCTTGAGGATTTGATGCGAGTCCGAAAGAAGACGGCCGTATTCAAACCCGAGAACCACCTTGTCGGCAAAAGGGGCGACAAATCCGAAATAGTAACTCTTGGAATCTTGCAATACTCGGTAGCCAACGAGTTTCCAGCCCGGATAGACACGTTCGAGGACATCAGGGAAAGCCCGGAGAATCAATGCACGCACCTTGCTTGCGATTGCCTGAATATCCTTCGGGAATTCCTCAAGGTACTTTTCGACCGAAATGGTTTGCCTCGGCGATTGTCCAGATTTTACTGCCATCGAAATGCACGTTTGGGTTCACATTGACGAGCGGGGATCACGTTTTACAGAGAACAACGCTCTCTCTGGCCCGCCGGGGGTTCAGGCGGTTGACGATGAGGTCGCGGGACTTGCAAGGGTTCGCAGGAGTCTGAACCCGAGATAACAGCCAAGAATTTCGACGGCAAGAAGAAGGACGGTCGATACCTGAAACACAGTATCCCAAACAGGTTCGTAATCGAAAGGATGTATGATGTAACGAACCTCGATGAACCGGGAATACACGTTGAGGATGAATGCGAGCGCCATTCCGGCGAAGAGGACGATGGCTCCCCAGCGTTGATAATTCGTCCAGAGAAGAAAACCGGCGATGACGGATGGCAAACCGATGGTGGCAAAAGAGAAGATGTTGAACGTCACCGCGACGGCCAGGTCAACACGCTGGTGAGCGTAGAAGTCCAGCCCGAAAATGAGGCAATGAACCAGAACGACGAAGGCGGCAAAGTCTTGCAGTTTTTTCATGGCGGCCAGAATAAGTTAGAAGATTTTCAATCAACTGCAAACTACGGGTTGCTTCTCGTCACAGGGAGGTCAATAATAAACGTGCTTCCTTTGCCGGGTTCGCCCTCTGCCCGCACCGTCCCGCCATGGAGTTCGACAATCTGCTTGACAATGAACAGGCCCAGCCCGGTGGAAGACTCGTCGCCTGTTGGACGGGCAGAAAGGCGCTGGAATCGTTCGAAGAGTTTCGGTTTATCCTCCTCGGTCAACCCGGGGCCCTCATCGCGCACTACAAACTGGACGGAAGAGCTCTCCTTCCGAACCTGTATGAAAATCTCCTTGCCGGCCGGGGAATATTTCATGGCATTGGTCACGAGGTTTTCCATAGCCTGTTGCAACCTCCCCTCATCGGCCTCGACAATACATGGAGTCGACCAGTCGACAGACAGGACCAGGCGTTGCTTTTTCCGGTCTGCCAGGTGTTTGTTCAACTCTGTCACGGTGAGAGCCAACAGTGAGATATCCGCAGGTTTCCTGGCCAGACTGATTTTTCCGCTTTCCAGCTCGGCTGACTCGAGCAACTCATTAATGAGAGTCAGCATGTTCTGCGAGAGCCGCTGGATGTGGTCGGCTTTCTCGGCCGAGCGGGGAAGGTTGCTGATTTCCTCAAGGAGAAGACGCACAAACCCGCGCACAGAAATCAAAGGACTCTTCAGGTCGTGGGCCGCAAGGCTCAACAACTGCGACTTGAATGTGCTGGCTTTCTGCGCAATCTTCGTCTGCTCGAGAAGATCCTTGGTACGCTCTTCGACCAGATTCTTGAGAACACGCTCTCGCGCTCTCAAGCTTCGAACACGATACTGGAACGCTCCGATCGCAAGGACACCCAGAACGACGGCAATGACCAGTTGAAACGTCCTCGTTTGAGTAAAGAACGGCTCGAGAACGAACCTCGTCGATGCGCCACGGAGGTTCCAGACGCCGTCGGCATTGGCAGCAATGACCCTGAAAATGTGTTCGCCGGGTGGAATATTCGTGTAATAGGCCACCCGACGGTTGCCTGCACTCACCCATTCACGGTCGTGGCCTTCGAGTTTGTACCGGAACTGCATTTTTTCCGGTGCGATGAAACTCAAGGCCGTATAGTGAAATTCAAACCGTTGCTGCCCGGGCGGAAGGGTCAGCTCATTCTGGTTTTTGTACGTCACGGTATCGACAACGACCTTCTCAATCACAACCGGAGGGGGTTGCCTGTTCATGCGAATGCTTTTGGGGTCGATGACGGCAACACCTTTTACCGTGGGGAACCAGAGACGTCCGTCTTTTGATTTCCAGCCCGCGGGCTGCGAACCGCCATTGCACTCGGCGCTCTTCATTCCGTGCGCTGTTCCGTATGCCACGCACTTTATCTGAGGCAGGGTTCCGTCTGCAAAGTCGTTGAGATCCTTCCGGGACACACAGAAGACTCCCCGGTTGCAGCTCATCCAGAGATTGCCCTGGCCATCCTCCAGGATGGTCGACACGACGTTATCATACAATCCGTTTGATTCCGTAATCGGAATGACCCGTTCGTTTTTCAACCTATTCAAACCGCCTCCCTCGGTTCCAATCCAAAGAGTTCCGTCGGAATCCAGATACAGCGACCTGACAATGCCGCTCGAAAGCCCGTCACGTTCCGTATATGTTTTGACCACGCCGTTTCTGAATTTCGAGAGCCCGCCGGGCGTTCCAACCCACAGGTTCCCTTCTCCGTCCTCAATAATAACTCTGACGTTGTTGCTGGCGAGTCCGTCATCGGTCGTATAGGATTTAAACTTCCCGTCGCGGAACAAACAGAGTCCGTAATTGGAAAACCCGGCCCACAGGTTCCCTTTCCTGTCTTGAAAAACCGCACGAACCGTGTTTTCAGATCCCTTTGGGTTCACCTGAAATGTCGTAAACCTGTTGCCGTCGAACCTCGTCAGGCCGCCATTCGTGCCGATCCAGTAGAATCCTTCGCGGTCCTGGAAAACCGACCATACAAAGGTGTTTTTCATCCCTTCCCGCGCCGAATAGGTCTTTATACCGCGGCTGGACATCCGGTTCAACCCGTCGTACGTGCCAATCCAAATGTTCCTTTTTCGGTCTTCAAATACTGTCCAGGAGAAGTCATGGGAGAGTCCCTCGGTGGAGCTGTAGACCGTAAACTTGCCGTCGCGGAACTGGTTCAGGCCGCCACCGTTTGTCCCCGCCCACATGCTTCCCTCACGGTCTTGATAGAGCGAGTAAACACTGTTATTCGACAGTCCATGAGATATATTATAGGACTCGAGCTTGCCTGAGTTCCATCGATACAGCCCTTCCCCTTCCGTGCCAATAAAAATGCTTCCTGCCCGGCCGAGCAATAAACTGCGTACGCCGAGAGGGCGGGTTTTTTGTGAAAGCACGAATTCGTCAAGGACGCCTTTTTTAAACGTCAGTAACCCTGCATTGCATCCGATCCAGAGGTTGTTTTTCGAATCGGACTGTAAAGCCCAAACAGTCGATATGTTGAACCGGCCCGAAGAGATTTTGTCGAATCGATCCTTCTGCAAAGAATAGAGCCCCCGGGATCCGATCCACATCGTTCCCTGAAAATCTTCGTGCATGACCCATACTTCTTCCTTGGGAAACTCGTTGCGAGTGGTTGGTCTGTGGAAGTTTCCATCCCGCTCAACGTTCAGGCCCTCAGAAGTGCCGATCCACAAGATCCCGCGACGATCTTCGTACAGACTATACACGGTATTCGACAGGAGTCCGTGTGTAGTATCGAAAGTGACAAATTTGTTGTCGTGGTATTTCGTGAGTCCGCCGTTCTCCGTTCCAATCCACAGATTTGAGTTTCGGTCTTCCAGGAGACACCAGACACGGTTGCTCTTCAATGTTGGAATGGATCGTTTGTTGAACACGGTAAAAACGGCGCCGTCGAAGCGGACCAGACCTTCCAGGGTCGCAAGCCATAGATAGCCGTCCTGTGTCTGCAGGACCGACGTCACGGTGTTCTGCGGAAGCCCATCTTCCGTTTGCCAAACGGAATGGATGTACTGCGAGATCGATTTAGCGGGATCGATCGTGTAGTCGGACGGAGTTTGGCCGGAAAGATGTATCGCCGCGGGGAAAAGGGCAAGAAGAATGAATGAGAATCGTTTCAGCATGCAATCACGGCTGGAAAAAAGTAGCCAAAGCACGCGGGAAAGTCAAGAATGCACAATGCATGTTTTTTTGTTGAAGAGGTTTCAGGGATGTCCTCACTTGCCTTCCTCTTGTTGAGGGAGGCGTGGTTCTACGAAAAACACCTTTTCTCTTTCAATCGTCACCGTTCCCGCCGGTACGCCCCGGGGCTTTCGAACGTATTTTTTTTGCGTCATCGCAACGGGCACCATTCTGGAGTTTTTCATTTTGCTGTAGTAAGCGGCGATGGCGGCGGCCTGCTCCATCGCTTGCCTGCTCGGTTCGCCTTTTCCTGTTCCAACTTTAAGCACAACGTGTGAACCGCCCGACCCGCGGGCATGAAACCAGAAGTCATTCGGCTTGGCATGTTTCAGCGTCAGCAGGTCGTTGTTTTCTCCGCTCTTGCCCGCCCACACCTGGAACCCGCCCGCAACTGTGAATACGCGGAAGGGAATCTTGTCTTCCACGCTTTTACCGCGTTTGTCAAGCTTGATGCCGAGAGTGCTCAAGGGTTCCACGTTCTGTCCGGCAAACTCCCCAAACGCTTCAGGACTCTCTATTCCTTCGAGCTTCTCCAGAAGGTCCTGGGCAAAAGCGAGTTTGCGTTGGAGTTCCTTCCTGTAACCCGCCGCTTCGGCAATCGATGCGCGCGCTTTCTTTGACTTATCAAAGTATTTTTCAGCATTCCTTGCAGGCGTAAGGGACGGATCGAGCAAAAGGCTGACCGGCCCATCGGCGGGATCGGACAAGGTCACGGATTTCATTCCTTTTTTCAGGTCGGCCAGGTTTGCAAGAATGACCTTGCCATGACGCTCGTATGACTCGGCCCTTTCAAGGGCTTCAGTTTCATTGTCCATCTTGCCAAGGGTTCTGCGGGCCCGTTCGACTTCCTGGCTCAGTCGATGAACGAGAAGTCCCTTCTCGTCAGCGAGATTCTGGTCGCGATGAGAACGGGAAATGAACATCCTCAATGCATCGTGGATCGATTCAAACGATTTCGGAGACAATCCTTGAAATTCCTTCAGGGGCACAATGCAAAAAGCTCTCGCTTGTTCGCCGTCAAAATAAACGATCGGCGAAGGATTCGTCAGAACCTCGCGCAGCAGGGATTCATACGATACGTAAAGAGCGCTTGCATCCGCCGGCGTCACGTCCGTGGTTTTTTGATCCGATGCAAGACGGGCTCGAACAAGAACCTCCCGAACCAGCCCGGCGCCGAGTTGCGTGAAGGACTTCTTGACCGCCGACAGAAGCGTGTCGCCGCGGAACTGCTTCAGTTGTTCATAGAGGGCTTCCGCGCTTTGGATCTCTTTTCTTTCCCTGGATGTGTAATTCTTGCCTACGAAATCCTTCGGTTTCAGGAATGATTCAAGAATCGCATTCTTGTTGTCGACGAGGAGCACGTTGGCTTTTGAACCAAAAAGCTGTGCAATCACGCGATGGGCTGGAAAACGAAATATGACCTCTCGGTCGGAGGGGTTGATGTCCACTCCGTCGATCGTTTGACCATGCAGCGTCTCGAAGAACCCGACGGAATTTTTCTTCGTCCTGGAGAATAATGTTTTCAGGAATATCGAGTTCGCATGGGGTTCGCAATTGGCAAGGACAAACAAGTCGCCTTCACAGTGAATGACCAGCTCATTCTTATTCTGCGAAAATGCCGCGTGAAGACGCTTCCCGCTTAATCGTTTGTCAAGGTTGCGGGCGACATGCAGAAGTGTATAGTAGTTGGAGACCATGGAAGTTATGCACAGTGTTTTGAAAACTTCCGCAAAAAAGCAGGGAAAAGCAATGAACGACGGTGGATAACCGGTGAACAACGCAGTGAAGAGAATGTTCAAAAGATGCCGCTGCTTTGAGTTACAAATTCACTCAATTTTTCACTACATTACATCTTCAGAATGGAAAAAACGGGTCGAAAAGAATGATCGCAAGCATGACAGGATTCGGTCGCGCGGAGGTTACGAAGCAGGGGATTTCCGCCATGGTCGAAGTCCGCAGCGTGAACAGCCGATTTCTGGAAGTGGGAACGCGGCTTCCCCGCTCCCTGTCGCAACGGGAAAAAGACGTCAAGGATGTCGTCCGCGCACGGTTGAACCGGGGCAGCCTGAACGTGACGGTGAAAGTCGAGAAAAACCTGAACGGAACAGCTCCGTTGAAAGTAAACACCTCTGCCGCAAAATCCTACTTCAGGCTTCTCAACGACCTCCGCAAAGCCGTCAAGCTGAAAGAGAAAGTGAAACTGGAACATCTGTTGAATTTTTCCGAGGTCCTGGAAGCCGGGGAGGAACCGGGAAGCGACGAGCAGGAATGGAGCGTCGTTGAGGAAGCGCTACAGGAAGCCCTGAAACAACTGGACGAGATGCGTCGGAAAGAAGGCCAGGAGCTTTCCAAAGACCTTGAAAAGCGCGTTCGTTGGATGGATGAAACCATTAATCAGATCGAGAAAATGTCTGCTGACCGTGTCCCGGAGGAGAAAAAGCGGCTTCAGGAACGCGTCACCCAGCTTCTTGCAGACAAAAGCGTCATCGACCAGAACAGGCTTGAACTCGAAGTCGCGCTGCTGGCGGATAAGCTCGACGTGACAGAAGAATGCGTCCGCTACCGGAGTCACAACAAATTTTTTCTTGAGGCGCTAAAGGGTAAGGATTCGGCAGGGCGGAAACTGAATTTTCTTGTGCAGGAGATGAACCGAGAGGCGAACACGATCGGCTCCAAAGCTAACGAGGCCGCTTTGGCTCACGTGGTGGTGAAGCTGAAGGAAGAGTTGGAAAAGATAAGAGAGCAACTTCAGAACCTGGAGTAAGAGGTTGGTGGACTGGTTCATTCGTTAATTAGAAACATTCCCATTCGCCAATCACCAATGTCCAGAGGCAAGCTCATCGTCATCTCGGCTCCGAGCGGCTGTGGCAAGACCACGATCGCAAAAGCTATCATGCAGAAATATCCGGCCATGCTGTTTTCCGTTTCCGCCACGACACGCACGATGCGCAGCGGCGAAGTAGAAGGAAAAGATTATTTCTTCCTGAGCAAGGAAGAGTTTCAAAAAAGAATCAAGGCGGAGAATCTCGTGGAGTGGGAGGCCTATCCGAACGAAACCCACGGTAACTACTACGGGACGCTCACGAGTGAGGTGGACAGAGCGCTCAACCATGGCAAGGTGATGCTGTTCGACGTCGATGTAAAGGGCGCCTTGTCGATCAAAAAGAAATACGGCAGCGATGCCGTGCTGATCTTCATCACGGCCCCGAGTTTTGAAGTCCTGAAGAATCGATTGCTCAACAGAAAAACCGAGGACGAGGCGACCGTACAACGACGATTAGACCGGATGCCGATGGAAATGGAGAAAGGAAAGCAGTTTGACTATCAGGTTGTGAACGACGACCTGCCGAAAGCAATCAACGAAGTCGACGGCATTATCAAGAAGCACACAGAACTCGAAACGATCCAACTTTAAACTCTCAACTTACCAGGAGGAAGCAGTGCCACTGAAACCTGTTGACATGGAAAAATTCATCTCGAATGTCACGAACATCTACGAGGCAATCGCCATCGCTTCGAAGCGTGCGCGACAAGTTCACGACCAGATCAAAATCGAGTTGCGGCAACGGATTGAGACGCTTAACCAGCTCTCCACCACGACCGAGGCGGAAGACGAGATGGAGATGGCCGTGAACCCCGACCAGCTCAAGATTTCTCTCGAGTTCGAGAAACGCCCAAAGTCCACCGACGTCGCCCTCGACGACCTGACTCACGAAAACATCGAATGGCGCTACAAGGAGCCCGAGCCGGAGAAGCCGAAGGAAGCTGAGGCGGAGTAACCGTGTTGAGCGGCAAGCACATAGTGCTTGGAGTGACCGGCGGGATCGCGGCATACAAGTCGTGCTATCTCGTGCGCGAGATGAAACGTGCGGGCGCGGAGGTCAAGGTTGTCATGACCAGCTCCGCGGCAAAGTTCGTCACCCCGCTCACATTCTCCGCGTTGTCCGGCCATGATGTCTACGCCGACCTGTGGATGGCCAACCAGGATACGAAAAGCGACATCGGCACGCGGCACGTCGATTTGGCGAACTGGGCCGACGTGTTTCTGATTGCCCCCGCTTCCGCCCACACCATCGCGAAGCTTACGCAAGGCCTGGCCGATAATTTCCTGACAGTCCTGGCGCTCGCCTGCACGCGACCCATCATCCTTGCACCAACGATGGATGCCGACATGTTCCTGAACGAATCAACGCAGAAGAACCTCACGCTCCTGAGAGAGCGGGGCTACTTTGTGATTCCTCCGGACAAGGGTGAACACGCGAGCGGACTCAAGGGCCCCGGCCGGCTGCCGGACATCGGGCCGATCATCAAGTTTGTCGAGGATGTGCTGGAGAAATCACATCAAGACCTCAAGAAAAAGAAGATTCTTGTGACAGCCGGTCCGACGTACGAAGCCATCGACCCGGTGAGGTTTATCGGCAATCGCTCATCGGGCAAGATGGGGTTTGCGATCGCAAATGCAGCCGCGCTCAGAGGTGCGCAGGTCATACTGGTGAGTGGGCCGGTGGCGCTGGAGACTCCACGCAACGTCAAGCGCATCGACGTGGAATCGGCAAAGCAGATGCAGGACACCGTTGCTGAACACGCCAAAAAAATGGATGTGGTCATCATGGCCGCAGCCGTGGCCGATTTTACTCCCGAAAAAATCTCAAAAGAAAAGATCAAAAAGAACGGAGCTGCTTCTGTGCCGCAGTTAAAACTTATCTCCACCGCCGACATCCTTGCCTCGCTCGGAAAAAAGAAGAATGGCCAGGTGCTTGTCGGTTTTGCGCTCGAAACGCATGACGAGCTGAAGCATGCAAAAGAGAAGCTCCAGAAGAAGAACCTGGACTTTATCGTGATGAATTCGCTCAAGGAAGCTGCGGTATTTGGCTCGGATACGAATGTGGTCACGTTGATTGACAGGAAGGGCAAAGTCCAAAAGCTGCCGAAGATGTCGAAGTTTGATGTAGCGAATAAAATTTTAGATCGAGTAAAAACGTTGTTGTAACCGAGACCTTCCGAAGGTTTTCCGGAAAGGACTTCCGAAGTCTCACCAGAGTTCTGAGGCAGACT
The DNA here is from genome assembly GCA_964361365.1 of uncultured Ignavibacteriaceae bacterium. GTDB lineage: Bacteria > Bacteroidota > Ignavibacteria > UBA10030 > UBA10030 > JANOGR01. The sequence goes on from CAYIBG010000008.1 coordinate 23,464, forward strand.
TCGGAAGTCTCGACTGACCTTCGGAAGGTTCTCTCGTAAATCCGTAGGGCGGCATTAATGCCGACCTGCCCTTCTAACTGCTTCTCATGCCCACCCCGCAGGAAGAATTCAAAGAAATTCTGTCGAAAACTGAAGCGTATCTCAAACAAGAGCAAGAGCTCTTCGGCGATACGCT
>CAYIBG010000009.1:0-5418 GCA_964361365.1 uncultured Ignavibacteriaceae bacterium
CAGGATGACATTTATTTCCCCTGCCCCCCTCGTTCATAAAAAAAATGAGGTTAGCAACACGGCGGCCAACCTCATTTGCTTGAATCTACACTTGTTTATGTGGGTGGCAAGATATGAAAAGGATTCGTGCCAAGCAAGTGATTCCAGTCAATGACGCCGCAATCCACTAAAATCGCGAAGCATTCCTGAAATAAAGGGTTTTCTCAGGGCTTGTTCCTTTTATTTCCCCGGCCTTCCGTCTCCTCAATCAGTTCGAGCAAATAACTTCCGTAGGCGTTGTTCTTCATCGTATCCGCGATCTTCCGGAGTTGGTTTGAATCGATCCAACCCTCGCGGTAAGCGACCTCTTCGGGACATGCCACCTTGAGTCCTTGCCTTTTTTCAATTGTCTCAATGTACTCGGCGGCCTCCAGCAACGACTCATGAGTCCCCGTGTCGAGCCAGGCCATTCCTCGGCCCATAATCTGAACTCGCAGTTTGCCTCGCTTCAAGTATTCCTTGTTCACATCCGTGATTTCATATTCACCGCGGGCAGAGGGTTTGAGATTCTTTGCGATCTCGACGACATCATTATCGTAAAAATAGAGCCCGGTGACAGCGTAGTGCGACTTGGGATGTTTCGGTTTTTCCTCGATACTTATGGCTTTTCCCGACTTGTCAAACTCAACGACACCGTAGCGCTCAGGTTCTTTTACGTAGTAGCCGAAAATATCTGCACCGGATTTATTCTTCGCGATTTCTCTCAGAGTTAAGCGAAATCCCTGTCCGTAGAAAATGTTGTCTCCCAGGATCAGACAGACGCATTCTTTTCCGATAAAGTCGCGACCGATGACGAACGCTTGCGCCAGTCCTTCAGGACGGGGTTGTTCCGCGTATTGAAACTTGATTCCCCATTGAGATCCGTCTCCAAGTAATTGCCCGTATCGCGGCAGGTCTTCGGGAGTCGAAATGACCAGTATTTCTTTCAGGCCTGCCAGCATCAGAGTGGAGATCGGATAATAGATCATCGGCTTGTCGTACACGGGGAGCAGTTGTTTGCTGACAACACGAGTTGCCGGATACAACCTGGTGCCGGCACCACCGGCGAGTACGATACCTTTCATGTTGGCAAATTCCTTAATTGGTGAAATCTATGATATTCAGATTCTTCATCTCGAAAAAAACGCGCGACTCAGAACGACATTCCCTTTTTGTTGTTATTCTGAGCGTAGTTCCGACTTTTTTTGTCGGGACGGAGGGAAGAATCTGATCATCCTGTTATTCAGATTCTTCGCCTCGCCTAAAATGTCCGCTTGCAGCGGACAGGCTCGGCTCAGAATGACATCCAGTTGTTTGTTGGTGAGCATATGTTTCACAGCTTGTAAATGATGCGCGATCCCTCACTCTCGAATTTCACTTCAATTTCAAAATAGCCCTTTAATGCTTTTCTCACCTCATCGTGATTCTGTTTCTCAACAAAAAAAAGAAAAAAACCTCCGCCCCCCGCTCCAAGCAATTTCCCGCCGATCGCCCCCGCCTTTTGCGCCGACTCATACATCTTGTCCAGATCGCTGTTTGTGACAGCGCTCGAGAGCTTACGCTTGGATTCCCAGGTTGCGTGAAGCAATCTACCAAATTCTCTTATATCGCCATTGCTGGTTAAGACGTTCACCGCGTCTGTCACCGTTTGATGGATTTTCTTGAGTTCACCGTCATTGTCGCCCTTTTTTGTCTTCTCAAGCTGCTCGCCAAGAATCTCGTGGGCTGTCCTGGCAACACCGGTATAAAAGAGCATGAGGTGCTTTTCCAGCTCGTTCAGCCGGTCCGGCGAGATTTGTACTGGATGAACATCGATCTTTCCGTCCTTGTGAAACTGATAATGATTCAAGCCTCCGTATGCCGCCGCATACTGGTCCTGCACCCCAACCCGCTCGCGAATCATTTGCTGCTCCACATGCACAGCTTCTGACGCTAATTGTTCCTTGCTGACTTCTTTGTTCAAAAGTGCATATAAGGACCTCAAGAAACCCACCGTAAATGATGAAGATGAACCAAGCCCGGTTCTCGCAGGCAAGTCTGTGGCAATATGAACTTCAATGCCATAGGGTATTTTGAGATACCTGATGCACTCGCGAACGGATGGATGCTTGATCTCGGCGAGTTCTTTGCAGGATTCAAGGATAGAGTAGCTGACTCGATAGTTGAAGTTCAGAATCGGGTCGACCCGTTTGACGGTGATGTAGGTGTATTTTTGAATTGTTGTGGAAAGAGCCTGACCGCCGTGATTCCGGAAGTAATCGGGATAGTCGGTACCACCGCCAAAGAAGCTTATCCGCAACGGAGTTCTTGAGATGATCATTGCCTAGATCTTGTTTCTTTGAATGAATTCCGGCAAGCGTGCAAGGTCTTCCGGCACACCGATATCGATAAAGTCGGTTTTTGCCTCAAAAACCTTGATCGAACGAGGCGGGAGCTTTTCAAAATAATCACGTTCAATGGAGAACACCTCAGGCGTTCGAGAATCAAGGATGTGTTTTCTTGACAGAACATATACGCCTGCATTGATTAAACCCGGGAGGTTTTGGCCGGTTTTCTCTTTGAATTCAACGAGATGCAAGCCCTCAACAGCCATCGTGCCGAAGCGGCTTGTATCGTTCACATGCACTCCCAGGATCGTCGCCGTAGATGGCGCCGACGCATCGAATTCAAAGAATTGACCGAAATGCGCGAGACAAATGGAATCTCCATTCATTGCGAGAACTCGTTCTGAGCTGGCCAGCGACAAAGAGCGCTTCAAAGCACCGCCGGTTCCGAGTAATTTTTCCGATTCTTTGGAGTATAGAATCGCAACGCCATGCCGCGATCCGTCCCCAAAGTGTTTTTCAATTTGATCAGCGCCATGTCCCACGGAAAAAATGAACTTCTGAATGCCAAACGACTTCACATAAGAAAGGAGGATTTCCAGAAAAGGCCTGCCTTCCACCTTGATCATGGGCTTTGGCGTGTTTCCAGCTGCGTTCCGAAGCCGGGTACCCATTCCGCCAGCGAGGATTATGCACTCAGTCATCTTAAGTATTCTATAAAAAACCTCTTAAAGTCGGGGTGAGTGAAGCCGAACCCTGCGCCTGTCACGATTGCACGCTTCGACTCCGCTCAGCGTGAAATCGCGTTCCGGGTAAGGGCGTTCAATTGAACGCCCTTACCAAGAAAATTTTCAACAAGAGTCCAGACCTTGGCTTTCTTTAACTTGCTAAACCTGCCTTCTCTACCCACTCAATCGTAAGCCTGATCCCCTCTCTGATCGCCGTTTTGCGTCTTTGTGGTAACAGCCGGCTCAATTTTTCCACGGAGAGAATCTTTGATCTTGCACCGACGTACTTGTCTTTGTCATACTTAATTCGCGAAACATCATAGCCAACGACCTCGCAGATCATCTCAGCAAACTGGCGGATGCTGTAATCCTCCCCGCCTCCAATGTTCACAATGTCGTTCTCGTGCTTTGAAGCCAGCTTCACGAGTATGTCAACGAAATCATCGATGTAGACAAGCTCCCGGCGTTGCTGGCCGTCGCCCCATAAGACAACCTCTTCTCCGAGTTTTTTACCGCGCAGGATTTTTCTGATAAGATCATAGATAAAATGCAGCTCGCGCCCGTCTGTGTGATACTCGGGTCCATACACGGTGGACGGAACCAGGTAAAGATATTTTTTGCCAAATTGTTTGCGAAACGACTCAAGGCCGACGTACAGCATTCGTTTCGACATTGCGTATGGAAAAAACTTCTCGTTCGGAATTCCCTGCAGATACGATTCTTCAACGAGGTTTTGCTCCGTGGCATAGGAAGCGCTCGTGCCCAGTGCTACCAATTTCGCCTGAGGCTGAAAAGCGTTCCACCATGCGAGCATATTCGTGTTCATCTGTTGATTGACAATCCATTGCTCCCCACCGTGATGGAGGCAGAAATCGCCTGCACGAGTCCACGCAGCCAGATGAAAGATCATATCGTATGGCGGATGCTTCAGCTTTTCAAGGGAGTCTTGTTTTGTAAGGTCGCAGTTACGGGACGTCAAACCGACAACGGAGTGACCCTCCGACTCGAAACGTTTTGTCAGATGCTTGCCGATAAATCCAGAACTTCCGCTGATGAGAATATTCATAGGACTTTATTGAATGAACGGAGCCTTCGCATCTCGTTCGGAAAGAATCGGCTTCTTCTCAGGCCAATTGATCTTCAACTTCGGGTCGTCCCAGCGCACCACAAACTGTTCTTTCTTGTCCGCGTAGTACTGTGATTGTTTGTACGCGAAGATGCACTGTTCACTCAGCACCAGGTGTCCGTTGGCACAGCCGGCCGGCACGAGAATTTGTGTCCTGTCGGTGTCGCTCAGCGTGAAACTTTCCCACTTGAGATACGAAGGAGAATCCCTGCGCATATCTGCAACGACATAGAAGAATTTGCCAAAGAGGCACTGCACAAGCTTCCAGGTCTTGGAGTCTCCGTGCAAGCCCCGCAAAACGCTCTTTTGCGAAACAGAAATATCGTCTTCTACGAAAACAATTGTTTTACCTGCGTTATCCCGAAAATCGTATTTGTCCAGATTGAAAGTCTCGACATAATCTCCGCGGAAGTCGTGGAACACTTGGAGGGAGATGATTCTCAGGTCAGAGATTATTTTAGAGGATTCAATTTTCACAAGATTCAAGACTGTCGAGATGTGCTGGTTCTGGATTCCGTCTAAAAATCCGACGGAATGACAAGAAAAATAAATTGTCACTCCCGCGGATTTTCAGCGGGAGTCCAGAACCCGAATTCTATAGCCACTAAGGCCAGCCATGGGACTCAGATCACACTCGTTCTGGATTCCCCGCCTGCTCACCGACGTCCGAAAGACTTAGGCGAGCCTGCCTTAAAGTTCCATGAGGCGGGCAGGCGTCTAAAAATCCGACGGAATGACAGACAGTTCATTAGATATTTGTGAACCTATTGTTGTTGATAATGCTAAAACCCTTGATCAGCTCTTTGATGCCCATTTCAACCGTGTAGGCTGTGCGAAAACCTGTCTTTTCGACCTTTTCGTTGCTGACGATGTAATTGCGCTGGTCTGGGTCTTTATTGAACTCTGAAACAGTGATAAAGAAATCGGGAATCTGCTCTTTGATCTTATTGCACAGCTCCATCTTGGACAGGTTCGCCGAGCTGAGTCCAACATTGTAAGGTTGGTTTTTCATTTTGTCAAAATTGTCAATCGCAAAGCTGAACACCGAGGCGACGTCGCGAATATGCAGGAAATTGCGTTTGAAATGCGGTTCAAACAAAACGATGTATCGCTCGCGATAAGCTTTGTGTGTGAAATCGTTCACCAGAAGGTCGAGTCTCATCCGTGGGCTGAACCCGAACACCGTTGCAAGTCGCAGCGTGATGGCGTTTTCACTTTGCAG
>CAYIBG010000009.1:5518-23291 GCA_964361365.1 uncultured Ignavibacteriaceae bacterium
GGCTGAACCCGAACACCGTTGCAAGTCGCAGCGTGATGGCGTTTTCACTTTGCAGAAGTGCTTGTTCTGCTTCAACCTTGGTCTTGCCGTAGAGCGAGATGGGCTTGAGGGGTGTTTCTTCCGTACAAAAGATGTCCTTCTGGCCAATTCCGTAGCCGCTATTCGTTGTCGGGAAAATGATGTGCTGGTTCTTCGAACGTAATTTGTTCACCATGATCACGGCATCGCGATTAATTCCGACGGTGGCATGGGGATCCTTGTTGGAGGCTGGCGCGCCGACCAGCGCGGCAAGTGGAATGATGAAATCTTTGTCTTTCACGAGATCTTTCAAAAGCCGCTCATCGCGCACATCGCCGTTGACCACCCCGAAATTCGGGTTGTGGCAGCATTCCAGGAGCGATGTCTGGTCGTACATCATGTTGTCCAAAACGGTGACTTTATGACCCTGTGAAAGCAGAGCCGGAACGAGAATCGAACCGATATAACCCGCTCCGCCGGTAACCAGGATCTTGTGAGATGCCATTAGTCTTCTCCCTGTTTTTCTTCACTCATAGTTCTCACACCCCCGCCTGTCCTAAAGTACATCGAGGCGGGCAGGCCTCCGCTCCCCTCTCTCAACGCGCAAAGCCAACACACGAGGGGACGTTTGCCACGCGTGTCCAGTCCCCTTTTTAGCGCAGGCATGCGTCCAAGAGAGAGGGGATCATTTCTTGTTTCATCCTGAGGGGTGTGATTATTTTCACCCACCCTGTCCCTAAGCCTCATTTAGTCCTTGGGCTCAATCGGAAAAAAAAACTGTACCCCACGGTCAATCAGATCCTTCCTGTTTGCCAGGATTTCCTTTTTGAAATTCCAGGCCAAAAAATAATACACATCCGGTTCTTTTGTTAATTCATCTTCCAAGACAATCGGGATATGCATTCCCGGCGAAAACAGTCCACGCCGTAAACGGTTCTTTTCCACAAGGCAGTCGATGTAGTCTGTGCCAATCTTGAAGTAATTCAGCAGCGTGTTTCCTTTGACCGGCGCTCCCATTCCGAACACATGCTTTCCTTGCTTTTTTGCTTGTTCCAGAAAACTGATGTTTTCGTCTCTTTTTTGTTCCACCCTGCGGGCAAAATTCAGGTATGTCTCCAGTGAGTTGCTTTTCCTCTCCGTCTCCTCCCGCAACATGGCGTGCAATCTTTCAGAAAGGTCCCTCTTGCCTTTGTGACCGGCGTATGCAATCACCGAACCTCCATGAATGGGCGAGAAGGTTGCATCGAACAAATCGAGCCCGTGGCGGTTGAGAAGGATGCCGAGGTTGAACAGGTTGTAATACAGGAGATGTTCATGGTAGATCTGGTCGAAAGCCAGGTTCTCAACGATCGACTTCATGTAAAGGAATTGGATAATAAAAACGCCGTCATCCCGCAGCGAGTCCTTCACTCCTTCTGCGACCGAGTGCAGCTCCTCGAGGTGAAAAAAAACGCCCGCAGCATTGATGACATGAAATTTCTTGCCAATCTGGCCAGCGGACTCAAGGTTAAAGAACGTATTGACCGTTGGAATGCCGGCATCGTTTGCAATTTGCGCCGTGGTTTTTGACGATTCCACTCCGAGCACATCGTACCCGAGCTCCTGAAAATGTTTGAGCTGCGTACCGTCATTCGACCCAATATCCAAAACCGATTTCGTTTTCGAAGCATTCCAGAATCGCTTGTCCACCTCTTCCGCCACGGTTTTGAAATGACTGCTCAGAGACTTCGTGACACCCGAAAGATACGTGTGGTCTCCAAACATCGTTTCCTTGGACACAGTGTGGTCCAGCTGGGTGGTCGTGCACTTGTGGCAATACATCACCCGGAGCGGATAGAACGGCTCCGACCCAACCTCCTCCTTCTTCAAAAAATGATTTGCCCATGGGTGCATGCCAAGGTCGATCGCAAGCTCCAGGTTCGTCGAGTCACACACGCGACATGTCATGGACGAGCCCTCATCGTTCCGGGATGTAATACTTGAACGGAGGCTTTCCCTTTGTGCCAAGGGGTTTTCTCGCCACAAGATAGCTTGCCCATCCCACAGCTCCCCAGCTCCATATCTCAAGCTTCTGCGCGTTTCGAGTGATCCAGGCGTAAGCGAGCAGAGCGGGAAAAAGCAGTCGGTGCTTCAGGCTATAAATGTAGTCAGCGTGAACCGGTTCGCACTGAAAGTAGCGAGTCAGGCGATGGAGAGATTGTGGAGACCAGGGCCGGGAAAGATGTGTGGGATCGTCAAAAAAGGATAACGAGAAGAATTTGTCGTGTTTGAAAGGCATTCCAGGCAAGAACAAGGAACGCTCAGAGGGAACCTCGACATACAACAACCCTCCTGGTTTGCAGACCCGAAGGCATTCGCCAAAAAACTGAACAGGATCTCGTAAATGTTCCATCACATGACTGGCAACAACCAGGTGAAACGAGTCGTCTTTGAAGGGAATCGGCTTCTTGTTGAGGTCCGCACCCTTGAAGACAAATCCTTTGGGAACTGGTTCAGTAGGTTTTGTGTAGTCAATCCCGAAGTGTCTGTGTCCGGCGAAATTCAGACGGCGCGAAGTTCGATATTGCCGGAATCCCAGGCAGCCAACATCGAGAATCGAAGCGTCATGCGGTATTTGAGAAAACAGGTTTTCGAGCATATTTGTCAACTCGTGGCGCTGTCTTGAAATCTGGTAATTTCCCGCCCGTAGATTCTATGAATCACGGGCACAAGAATAAAGGCCATCGTAGAAGCAAATCCGCCCACAAAGCCCATCACACCATATCTGCTTCCCAGGAACACGTTCGATAACAGCACGAGCACGGCGCTTACAACGGCAATGCTCATAAACGGCTCGATTTTCTGAAACCTGATGGCGATCGTCTCGACATGAGAAAGCTGCATCACGACGGCCGTTATCAGGAGCAGTGTAATCGAGACCATATCCGTAAACCTGTCGGCCTGCGGAACACCGTATGCGTTGAGAGTCCGCATGATCGCCCACATGGACAGGGCCGCAACGGATGTCGCAACAAAACTTCTTTTCAAGGTTCTTCGGACAAGATCACGCAACCCCGCATAATCCTTTCGTGCTCCAAGAATGCCCATGGTTGGACCGATTGCATTTGCCCATGAAAGTCCGACCGAATTGACGATATCATACAGCCTCATGCTTGCACCGAGTTTGCCCGCGGCGACGGGTCCATGAAAATAGAACATGACCGGCACAAACGCCTGGAACATGAGAAAACCGGAGAGCCAGCTAAGACCGATGCGCCATTGCTGAGGCCAGAATTCTTCAAGCCAGGAGATACTCCCGAGCTGCACATCGTTTTGGCTGACCCGAAGCCTCAGAAAAGGCCTACAGCGTGGCAACATTGACACAACGTTAAAAACAGCCGACGTGCCTACCATGACGCAAATCGAGTAGATGCCGGCTCCGAAGTAAATCGCCGTCCAACCTGCCACTGTGGAAACAATGGCGCCCGCGAACGACATCGATTGCACAAACCCAACCTGATTGCTCCCTTCGAGAAAAGATCTGAACGCCATTCCGAATATCGAGAGACTCACCATCACACACAGGATTCCCCAGGCTATGTTGTACTCGGGAACTGTGGTTTGTTGTGTACCGAAAAAAAGCAACCCGCATCCGCCTACAACAAAAAGAAACAGCACCGCCACGGCCAGATACCATTTGAGTCCAAGCCTCACCAGGGAATTCAAACGGGCGAGCGCTTTTGAATCACCTGAGATGGCCCCATCTGTGTCATGTCGAAGCTTCGACCACTCATGACTGATGAACTGTGTGAGAACGACGCCGAACCCCAGTTCCAACATGCTTTGCAACAGGAGAAAACTTGAGAACGTGTAATGATAGCCTTGAAGGTCCGGCGAAAAATACCTGGTAATCAGGTAGATGGTGACGGGGCCCGTGACAAAGCCCCACGCCCTATTAAAGAGCGAAAAACCGACCGCCCGATCCACGCCAAACAAATCCCTCAGTCGTCCGATCAGTCCGGCCGTTTCCAATGTGTTTTCTCTGTTTCCATTCGAACCAAAAAACGGACTCCTAGACAAAAAAAATGAGGTTAGCGCTCACGCGGCCAACCTCATTAGTGAGAGTTTTCAACTGCTCGATGAGTAAAGATAAGAAATTGATTTATGCCAATCAAGCGATCCTGAAAACTGGGAGGGATTCCTGAGATTTTTGGGATGATGGCCTTACGCAACGATCTAAAACTCAACCGAAACACGGACAGTCGGAACGAACTCGACGAGTCCGGCGGCCCATTCACGCGGGACGAGATGGGCTTCGGCTTTCAAACGGGAATTGAACCGGGCGGCGCTCCATGCAGCTTCCAACGCGCTGAGCACGTGATTTGCAATCAAGAAATACGATGCGGTGCTCGCGATGCGATAAAACTCGTTTGCCTCCCCGCGCATTTGGCTGTAGAAAAGGAAACGTGGCGAGAGATTCCTTTGGAGCAAGTCGGAGGGCGTGAAATTGCCGGCATCGTCCCACCCACCTCCATACTGAGGATACTTGCCGATCAACTCGTAGTACTGTTGGTCCGGCCTGCGAGGAAGCCGATGCGTAAAACCTGTACCACTTATCCTGCCGATTTGATCTTCTGAAGTGTTCAACTGATTCCAATCCACGCGTTCCCACGAGGGCAGGGTTGCGTTCGAATTCACAACAATGTTCGATGATTGAATTGGATAGTACGACTTCATCCACTGGACATAGGATACAACGGACCAGTGCAAATCTGCAAAGTCCTGAAATTCGGCTGTCCTTTTATCTCCCTTCGAGTTGTAAGCAGAATACACAACCCACAAACCAACCTCCGCCGCTACAAAACCAACTCCCTCTAGATAGCTCTCCGTATAAAGTTGCCCGGAGCCCGGGAGAATAGCGGAATAAATTGCTGCGTTGAGCGGGGCTTTTCGGTCGCCCTCAAGCGAGGGGGAGTTCAGAGAATCAGCCCCGACGGCAAGCGACGAAAAGAGGTCGTTTTGCAGGTTTCCGGTAAGCGAAAGCTGTGTTGTCTCGCGCAATTGTGAGCTCGAAACCTGATACAACACGGCGAAACATCCGATGATGGAAATGGCTTGGTTCACTGGTTCACCTGCAGTCCGATGGAGAATCGGACTCTACTCTCAGTTTTTACCTTATGTCCGACTGAAAGTCGGCCTCTACTCTCAGGTGTCACATTGTGTCCGACTGGGAGTCGGACTCTACTCCCGGTCTCACCTGACACGTCGCACCATTTCGTTCAGCTCAAACCCGAACAATACGCCGAGATAAAACCGCCACTCTTCCCCGTACGTGACATCAACCCCTGAAAACTTTTTTGTGAACCGGTCAAAACCGTACGCACCACTGAAGAAGATGCGTGTGGGATACGCATAAAACGAGAAAGCCTCCAAACGAAGCTCAAAGCCTGCGTCCTTTTTCCATTCACGTTGCGCTGGGGCTGTTCCGGTCCAGGCATTGCCGTAATCACCGAAAAAGGAGAAATAGAGTTTCTTAAAATAGAATTGGAGAAAACGGAAATCGAGGCTTGTGGAGATGGGAAAACGATACGCCAACTGAGCGCGGGCAAGCGTGTTGCCGCCGAGTGCATAAAACGGGTAACCACGCATACCGGCGAAACCGCCTGCGTAGAAATCGAAAAAATTATCCACCGAAGGTCCCACAATGCTCCCACCATGAAGGCTGAGGGTCACTGTGTGCTTGGGCAATGGAAACCCGACATGTTCGGTCCAACTTCCTTCAATTCGTTGAAAATCGAAGTTGGTGTACACTGGAACCAGGATGCCAGAGGAGCCATCATACTCCCCGTTCGGGTTGAACTTGTTCAGCTCATACGAGTATTTCAAGAAAATACTTCGGCCCGTCGGGTTGATTTCCCGGTCTGTGCTCGGTTTCAGGCCGTCGTGCTTCAGCGTCGCGGAGAATGCATTTCCCACAAGGTACACATTGCTGAAGGCCGGATTGACAGTTGGAGGAGTCGTATTCGGATTCACAAATGAACCTATGTCTGCACCGTAACGGCTGAGCGTGTACGTGAGCTTGAGGTCATTGTTTTCTGAAAACAGTTTCTGCATGAGAGAAGCATCAAACTCGAACAGATTGTAGGTGACTTCGATGCCGATCATGCCTGTATACGGGGGCAGTTCAAATGAATTTCCGGTTTTCCTGCTCAGGCTATAAAGTTCAAGCGAAAGCGAAGGTTCCCATCCGAGTTGATACAGAATCGGGAGCCGGTCGTTGTATTGCAGGATCAGGAACAAGTCTCGCTCGAGCTTGCGATTCAGAGCAGCACCGCCGAACATGCTGAGTTTTTCAAGTACGTCTCCCGACGTGAAATAAAGCCCCGGCTTGACCATATCGACACCCCTATTCCTTTGATTGTAATTGTCGAATCTGACAAACGGGATGACTGTAAGACTCGTGAAAATGTTCCGGTACGGCCGTGCGGAATCGGGCTCCGTTGTCGATTCATGTTGCTCAGAAACAATTCCCTGCGACTCGCCCGCCACTGACAGATGCGCAAGAGGCAATTCTCTTGCTGCAATTTGTCCCTGAGGAACCTGAGATGCTGCAGGGTTGCGAAGCACCGCTATTTTATAGCCTGAACTCGTGTAAGTGGCATAGGCCAGCTCATTTTTGACGCTGATAGCAGGCACAAATGCCCCTCCCAGCACGTTTGTCACCTGAGTTTCTTTTCCTGAATCAACTTCTCGTCCATAAATATTGAAAATCCCCGTTCTGTCCGACGTATAATAGAGCGCTTTGCCGTCTGCGGAAAAAACCGGGTTCCGGCAATCTCCTTCCTTTGCAATGGTCCTATAACCGCTTCCATCCTCCTGGATCTCGGCAAGGGATTGATTGTGGCCCTTTGAATAACCGAATACGATCGTCTTGCTGTCTAGCGAGAAACACGGCGTATAGACTTGTTCTCCATCCTCAAATTTTGTGACCTTGCGAAAATTCTTGCCGTCCGCATCCGCAACCCCGATGTTCATCGTCCCGTCGTGGCCAAAGGCAAACACGATTCTCGACCCATCCGGTGAGATTTTAGGGTTCTGGGCTCTCCAGCCGTGTGTAAGGCGGGTCTCCTCTTCCTCAGCGATATCGTAGCGGTACAAATCATAAAAGCGTGACCAATGAGGGTTTTCCCGGCTCGATTTTGCGTAGTAGAGAAATCGGCCGTCCGGTGAAAAAGAAAGTGTGGATCTGACGTTTCCGACAACAGTTTTCCTTTCCTTTGTCTGGAAGTCATATATATAGACCGTGCCGGGTGAGAAATAATCATTTCCCTTATTCGAGACGTATGCGAGTTTTGAGCCCTCCGGAGAAAACTGAGGATAGAAGTTGCCGAACCCTTCCGTTTCGATCACTTCGCCGTCGACGCTGTGAGCCAGAACCTCCGCGACAGAACTCCGATATTGAATCGACTTTGCCCGCTTCCATTCCTCATACAGAGCCTCGCCCGGTATTCCGACGGCATCCTCCATCGCTCCATCGATGGTGATTCTGGGAAGAGACGAAAGCCGCTCAGAGATTATTCTCAACTTGTCCGGGCCATAGTTTTCAGCGATGAACTGAATAATCGAAAAACCTGCGTTGTACGAGGACTCGTTCCCGAGGCTTGTCTTACCAAACACCGCCATTTCTTCCCATGAAAGCGGGTTGCCGTCCAGCATGTACATACGCAGGATCATATCCCTGTGAGAATCCCAGTAATCGTATTGCTTCTCGGGGAGACTGTATTGGGCGACACCTTCCGCAAACCAGCCTGGCACAACGAAGGCAGAAATCGGGTACGACGCGATCACGTTAGGATAGCCGTACAACACATCAGGCCTTCGCTCGGATTCATACCCCAGCCACTGGAAATACACTCCGGGAAATCTCCTGCCGAGTTTCATCGCGGTTTGAATCTGGACGATGTGTGTAAACTCGTGTGTCACTACATTCAAAAGCCAGGGATGCGTGCCTCTCAGCTCGAAATCGAGAGACGGTGCCCAGATTTCAATCTTGTTATCGTAGAAGTACGCTGCGCCGTTCGAGTAATCGTCGTGGTCACGAATAACGAAACTAACCTTCTGGTCGGGTTTGTGCTGGTAGAGCTGTGTGATGGGATCGTATACCTGCTCTGCAATCCGGGCGACATCCCCGGCCGTCCGTTCTGACCCGTTGTGGTAGTGGACGAGGAAATGCTCTGTTTCAATCGTGAACCAATCCAGCTCCGGATGGAAGAAACTGTTCTCCTGGCCCACAAGCGGCATGATGAACGCGGAGGCCAGAATGAAAACAAAGAAGAACCTGTTCACTGATTCAATCCAGAACGACGTCAACTTTTTTTACAACATCCTTGGAGAGGTTGACGACGACTTCCTTTGCGCGTGCGGTGGTCGTAAAGGCGAGTCTCACGGAAGAGACGATGCGATGGTTTCCAAAGTAAACGCTCTTATCGAAGGAGTAGATTGGGACGGGATAGAAACCGATGGGCAGGTTGTCGTCGGGAATCGTGTATTGGCCTTGGGCGTCCGTGAGCGAAACGATTGTCCCGCTCACCGTCACGGAGTACGATTTCTGCGAAACGCCATCGACGAGATAGTGCACAGCGTATTTGCTTGCGGGCGGGTCGCTGCCGTTCGCGGCTTTCATGTCCCAATCGTATATATGATTTCCGGCTGGGAGGGTTCCGGAAAAAATCGTGCGAATGACCTGGTCTGCCCGATTCCTTACAATAACGGATACGGTTTTCGTTGAATCCGTCACAGCGAAATCCTTCGAGGGAGCGGGGTTGCGATCCACGAGATCATAGTCGTACCACACGCTCACATTCACTCCCACAACAGGGTTCCCAATCCGGTCTGTCACCGTTCCCTGGACTTTATAACCGGTTGTCGTGTCAACCGAAAGCAGCTGAGTATCTCTTTCGCATCCCAGATAAAATACAATGCTGAATGCTCCAAGAAAACCCGTTTTCACGTTACTTCACCACTGCAATCTTGATCACTGCTACATCGGTTTTGGAGGTGCCAACGGCCTCGATGCGGGCAAGATAAATCCCGCTCTGGATGTTGCTCACATCCCATGGTACTTCACCGTCGACGCCGGCCTGGGCCTTGCCCAAAATCTCCGCAACCTGAGCGCCGGCCAGGTCGAAGATCCTGATCGAAACGTCAGCATTTTCTGAAACATAATAGCGCACGTTTGTTGTGTTGCCATAAACCGGGTTTGGCCAGTTATAAACCCGATCTCGAGGGAGGAAAGATGCGGACAATGCCGAGATGGCGCCCGAATAGGGAACGGCAAAATTCGAGTGTCCGGCGTCTTTGGAGAAACCCTGCCAAAGGGTGTTGAGTCCGTTGTAGGTTGACGAGTACACCCACGCGCGCAGTAGGCCGCTTTGGGTCGCAACATTGAATCCAATCGAGCCGGAGTTTGAAAAGAGAAGCGGCGACGTGCTCACCGTTTCTCCGACGTCCACGGACAAATCCTCCAACACTTTGCCTTTCGAGTTGACCACCTGGACAACGCCCCGATCGGTAACCAGAACGATGTCAATGTCGTCGTCTCCATTCATATCCCGCAGGACAAGAGAAGACGTTCGATTGGTGCCTTCTCGCAAGCGCGACGGAAATCCGTCAAGAAAAAATCCGGACTTGTTGAAGGCGAGAAGCATATTTCCTGCCGTCATCAGTAGTTCCTGATTTCCGTCCCGGTTAACATCCGCGATAACGGGCTGCGTCGCCGGTCCCTTGTATGATGCGATCGAAACAATTTTCAGCAGATTGAGATTCGGGTCAAAAAACAAAATGCTTCTGCCAACAGTATCGACGACCGCAATGAATTGAGCCGATCCTGCTGAGAACCCTGATGAGGGTGATGTAAAATTGTACCGTTCGCCAGATTGCTTGTAAATTCTTTCAGACGACGTCGCATACCAGGTTCCGCTGCCGCTGATGAGCGATTGAATGGGCGCCGAAGATACGGCCACGGACGGCGGAACGCCCGCCGGCGGGAGATTCACAGAAGTGACGGCGCCGCCTGCGTCTCCAACAAGCGCTTGATACGAAGTTGTAAAATGGATCGAAACTGGAGTGGTGATCCTTTTCCCCAGGTTGACCACGGTGACAGGTATACTCTCATAAACGGAATCCAAGGTGGCGTCCACCGGACTGAATACGTAAACGGAGCTGTCTTTTACTCCAAGGATGTACCTCGGTCCGAGAGCTTGAGCGACATTCGCTGCGACGGGAAACCGTCCGCCAACTTGTGAGAACAAGCCTGTGCTGTCGGGGACACTGCTCTTTCCATTCACTTGAAAAGCATAGATGCTGTCCCCTTTACTTACGAAGATAGCGTTGTCCACCAATTGTGGAGAATTATCCGAAGACGACGCGCCGACCGACTTCGACAATTTTGTAATCGGCCTTGCGACATTATTTCCCACATTTACAGATAACGTCATACGGGCCGAACGCTTGCTAAAATTCTTTATCTCGAGAAGGCTGGGGACTCCGTTGTTGGAATTACTATTCGGAAAGGAATTCCTGTCAAACGTATTCTGGTAAACATCGGACGGATTGCCTTCGTACCAGCAGTCAAGAGGACTTCCCGAAACTGAAGGTGCTCCAGGTTCTAGAACGTCATACACCTGGCCGATATCCTGAGCGCCGTCCGCTTCTTCGAGGTCCACACCCCTCCGATTCGGGTCGGCATTAACGCTGTTCGAGGCTAGTCCAGCGTTGATAACGCGCTCATCAATATGCCATATGAGTATGCCTCCCCCATGAAAAAACTCGTCTACAACAAACGAGCCAATCAAAGCCCAGTCAAAATCCTCGACGTTGACCACGGATCCGGTTATCCCACTCTGATCATCGAACGTGAATCCTGATGTATCCTTGGAAAACGTTTGAGTCCGAGTACTGCCGTTTTCGAAAATCGTCAGAGTTTGTCCGTTTTTCTGAGGATCTCTGTTCCGGTTTTCAATCAGAAAATATTCAGAGGCGCTGATGGGGACTTTATAGATCGTGTCCGGTTCCGTGGTAGTCAAGCCGACGGCGGGCAAAAGCAAATCGACGCTCGAGGCGCCGACCGTTATGGGCGAAACCCAACCCAGGTAAACCTTCTCCCACGCGCTAGGCTCCGGAGGAAACAATCCTGAGAATGCAAAAATCGAAGCGCCATCCATCAAGCCGAATTGGCCAATCCCTTGCCGGCCGGTTTTTGTGTCAAAAAGGTCCGGCAGCCCAAGATGACTTCCGATGGAAGCAGCCGCCAGCCCGTTGATGCTCAGTTCAAGCGTTTGGCTTGATGAACCGCTCCCAAACACACGCGTTTCCGTCTCGGGCAACACGACGGTATTCTTGATTGTGTCCCCCGACCGAGTTTGAATCCCTGCAAACGTCGGATCCTGCAATGCATCCTGAAAGGACTTCAGGCTGAGATACAAAGACGGCAGGTCGTCGGGCGTAGTGTCGAAGCCCAAAAATCCGACGACATCGATATCATGTCCGACGCCGGCGTGAAAAACGACAAAACACTCATACTGGGAAAAGGGAATTCCCACAATGAGTGTGTCCGCCGCCCGCCAGCTTTCGATTGCCAAGTTTGCGAGGCCGCGATTCGAATTGCCGTTTTTCGTCGGAGCGTAATCCGCGAGAGGCTTGCCAACCGTGATGACGCGGCCCAGCACGTCGCCGCGAACGGTCAATTGCCCGTTGGAAACTTTTTTGAAGTAGTTTTCAACAAAGCGGAATTTGTTCGCGAAATATGTGGAATCGTGCGGGGGCGGGTCGATCAACCCCGTCACATTCGTCTGAAGCTGAAATTTTCCGTCGCCGGACGTGCGGGCATCCTGGTCTGTAACAAAATCAACCATGAGAGCGAGGACTCTCAGTGTGTCCACTGCATTGCGCAAGAGTCTTGGCGCTCCGACAGCGCTGGAAAGAGGATGGTCGGACTGAGCAGAAAGAGCGCGGCGCTGCTGGGCAAACGCAGAATTTGCCAACACACACAACACCACAAGGATGCGGCCTGGTCTCATCATACCGGAACGAAAGTGAAAAGAAAAAAGCGGCCCGATTAGCAAGTTAAGGCTTGATGGTCTCCCACATAATGCCCAACGAAAATCGCAGTGTTTCCCCGAGGGGGTGTTGGTCTTCAAATGCGCTGATGTAGCTGAAGTCAAACGTGTAGATGTCGTATCGAATACCGCCGCCGAACGTCATGAATTTCCGGCCTCCTGCTCGAGGGTCTTCGTAGAAATACCCGGTTCGCAGCGCAACGAGCTTCGGCGAGCCATACCAGTATTCGGCGCCGAAACCTGTGACAAACTGGCGCAGCGTCTCGTTGAACGGCCTGGCATACCACGAAGTGAAAAAGGCTTTGTAAAACTGGTCCGTTTTTCCCGTCGAATCACGTGTAATGAGAAGCTTGCTGAAGTCGCCGAGGATGGTGAAGTTGTTGAACTCGCTTTCCATGAGTTTCAACGCGAACCCGATTTTGAAATTCATCGGAAGAGGGTCAGCCTGCGCCTTGTCAATGTACGCCATGTGAGGACCGATATTGGAAATGTTCAGTCCGAAGTTGATCCGATGCCCCAGGTCATAGTCCGCGAAAGGAATAGCGAGCGAGGCCGGCTTATACAGGAAACCGACATCAAAACTGAAGCCCGACGAAACGCCACGGCCTTCTTCAACACCGGCTCCAAATGGTGCAAGGTGGCTGTAGATAAATCGAGTGTTTAAACCAATTCCGAGGTCTGACGAGAGCTTTGTTCCGTATCCCGCCGTCACGGCAAATTCATATCCTTTGAATGTTTCCAACACGGTCGGGTCGACATCCGTGCGGTTGAATTCGCCAAGGTTCAGGTAAGTAATGGCGGCCGAAACCGTGCCGTCCAGATCCTGCACTTCCTGTTTATAGACAAAATGCGTGATCCACAGATCCGAGAGATTGAACTGAGGAAGCCAGTTGGCGTGTGAAAGACTCACCTCAGACCCCTGCTGGAATGCATAACCAGCCGGGTTCCAAAACGTCGCCCAGCCATCGTCAGCGAGTGCGACGCCTGCCTCTCCCATTCCGCTGGCGCGAGAATTCGGAGCGATAAGAAGAAATGGCACAGCCGAAGTGATAACCTGTGCGTTGAGAACCTGCGCACTGACAATTCCCGCGAACACGACAACATGCATCCTCATCATAGACTTTCCTCCTCCTGGATAACGCCGGCGATGTTCACCGGATTAAATAAATTAGTTTTTTTTCAATTGAGATACAATAAACCCCAACCATCAGCGCTCAACGCATAACCGCAAGTTTCCCAAGAACTTTGGTGCGGTCAGGACTTTCGTCCTGACCGAAACGCTGCCTGGTGTCAGGAGGAAACTCCTGACACCACTTACGGCCCAAACAAATTAAGACACTACTCAATCATCAGCTTCAACGCATAACCGCAAGCTTCCCAAGAATTTCCGCAGACTTCTGCCGATCCATGGATTTTACGATTACTTTGTAGAAATACACGCCGTTGGAAAGTTCGTTCCCGTCATGGTCTCTGCCATCCCAGGCGATCTGGACGAACCGGTCCGTCAACGAGCTGGCGCCGAGCGACTGGACAACACGGCCCGCAACGGTGAATACCTTCACTTCCACGTCGACCGGCTCACCGGAATTTCTTTGGAATGTGAAGACCGTGTTCGAAGAGAACGGGTTTGGATAGTTCACGGCGTTGTAAATGGCGACATCCGAAGCAGACCGCACTTCGAAGAACACGTCGGCCTCGGATGAATTATTATACGTGTCCCACGCCTTCACATGAAGCGAATGTCTTCCTACCTGTAAGCCTTTGATCGGATATCGGACCTGCCCGCTTTGATACGTGTCGAGGCCGCTTCGGTAGAAATCCGTCAGGTCAAGAGCACCGGATTGTCCGCCTGCCTGTCCGGCAGACAGGCTCAGCGTCGCCTCAAGACGATGTCCGACGCCCGCAATCGAGGTGTTGATCCCGTTCTGGTCGAACAAATCAACGATGAGTGTTGCATCCGGTTTTATGACATCACCGGATCGAAAAGACAGATCATCGAAGAAAACCGAAACGACGGGTCCCGATGTATCCGGCGCGGCGGAAGAATCGCTCCCGGTAATCGTCACATTTTCTGTGAACCCGGCAGCATCCGTCGAATCGTTCCATGCATACAGCGAGATGCGCGAACGGGTTCCATACGAGACATCTTTCGGTAAGGGAAAGATGCCCTGGAAAGCGCCGTTCGTAATCGAGATCTCACCGCGGTACAGAAGGCTGCCGTTCACTTCGAAGGAAAACCCGCCCCACTCGTTGACCACGACTCTTCGTCTCGAATCCAGCGCTTCCAGCACACCACGGCCGTTGAATGAAGTCCGTACAGAGCCGTCGGGACGCCGTATGTTCCCTTTCACCGTGATGCGGCCGAGCGATTGCATCGCGACTACCAGCGACGTCGCGCTTCCGTTGACAGAATCCACCGAGGCAGTGGCGCGTGGGAAGTTCAATCGCGCAGTCGGGTCGGCCAATAGGTGATACTTCAGATCGTTAGTGCTAAACAGCGATTGCTTAGTTTTCCACATCGCATCACCAAGTCGCTTCGGCCTTCCCTGTGCGTCAGTTTGAAACAAGGAGTCGTACAACTTGTTGTTCAGTTGGGCATTCTCGAAGGAATACACGACCCTTGAAGCTGTAACAACGCCTATAGCCCCGCCCTGATTCATTGCGAGCAAGACTTCCCCGGCGCTTTGCTCGAGAGGGTCATCATACTGGGCATAATTGCATGTGGCTGCCACCACCAGCGTGAGTTTATCCTTGTTTGTCAATTGCGCAATCTCGCCTTCCCTTGTAAAGACCGCTTCATGCGCCCAGAGCTTCTCGTTGCCGTGGCCTGTGTAGTTGAGAATCAAAGTTCCCCGGTTGACAGCCGCAACAATGTCCCGGTTCACTTCGGGTTTTCGCCGCCCCGTGGCGCTGCTGACTGTCGGATACTCGATCAAATAGATCTTCTTCTTTTCGAAAGAGGCCGGAGTGTGGTTTTGGGCCAGATCTTCTGCCTGGCCTGTATGTAGGCTGCCGTCGTCGCTCGTAGAGGTCAACCCGTCGTCGGCGACAAAGGTTACACGATTTCTCCAGGGGTCGAACGGCACAGTCGTCTCGTAGGCGATGATCTTGTCCACCATGGAAACAGCTTCAGCGGATGAACGAGCCGGGAGCCTTCCCGCGGCAATTGTCACCCGTGGATTTCCCTGGTTGAGGATGACAAAGTAGTCGTCGCTCGCGTGAGAACCAACCCGGTTGTTCGATTCCACGCTTTCATACGGCGGGATCCAGTTCCTTGCCGTCGAGATTATGCTTTTGTAATCATAGTGGCCGCCCCCAAACAGAAGGATATACGCCGGCTTCATGGACCAGTTCGTCAGGGCGTATTTTAGAAAATCCCGAACCGCCATGGGGTCGGTGAGACCTCCCGAGAATTCATTGAATACCTGGTCGATTCTTACCACGGCAGCCTTTAGCGTATCACTCGATTCGCGGTGTGCCTTCAGCCTTGCCGCCTCGTTGACAAACTCGGGAGGCGAAAGAATGATAAAGTGCGCACCCGGTGTTATGCCGTGAACGTTTGAATTCACAATTTGCCTGGGGTTGACGGGTGTTTTGAATCCATTCGCTCCGACGACAGCAAATTCTTTGACTCCCGCCTGAGAGACCTGAAATCGCACGAGAGTAGAAATCACAGGATCAAAACTGAGCTGCACAAGTCTCCTGACAGACTTGTGGTCCGTCACATCGAACACCATGGCATTGCGCGAAGGCAGAGAAGACAGGTTGGTCACTTCGTATGCAATGTTGCCGCTCGTATCCGGGGAAGCGAAAAACAGAAAATCGTTGACGGCTTTGAGACTTCTTGTGTAGTGGATCTCAAACCAGTCCAGCCACCCTTTCGCGCTTTGGTTCCTCGCTCCAAAAACCAGCTTGAAAGCGCTGCGGTCGTTTTCAAGGGAGGCTGGCGGTCTCGAAAAAGTTGCAATCGGCGCAAAATACGCTGCATCGCCTTCAAGACCCCCGGGACCAACATCAACGGTGGACAAAATAATTGGATTTCCGAGAAGATCGTTAGTCTCATACACTCTGAACGTGTCAACCGTGCTGGAGGCGCTCAAGACTGAGATCTTGTAAACGATGGGCTGGGATGAAACAAAGCCCGACAGTGTATTGAAGTAAACACCCGTGTTTTCGAGATTATCGAAGAGTTGACCGACCCATTGTCTCCCCGAACCGATCAGGTTAAACTTCTCCTGTTCCACAAACAACCTGTCCTGCAACTCTCTCACGGGTGTTCCGACGGGAGACGCCGCGACGGAATCCATCTGTCGCCCAGTTACACCGCCAAAAGTGAGAAAGTAGTAGTTTTGCTCCGAATAATGATTGATGTAGTGGTTCCACGATTTCGATACGGAGTTGTAAACCCAACCACGTGTTGACATCCCAAAAAAGACGACGTAGTCGTCTGCGTCAAAGATTCCATTTCCATTATTGTCCACGATATGACGCGCAATTTCCTCCAGTCCGTTCGGACGGGGTGCGGCAAGGTCTTCGGAAAGTTCCTTCCCTCCGTTGCCAAAAATTCTGATGGAGTTGATGGTTTGCGGCAAAGAGATCCTGGCATCTGAAAAAAACTTCTGGTCGAGTTTGTACATGCCCGTTTCCCTCACTTCGAATTGATACCACTCACCCGAAGCCAGAGGTGAATTCACGCTTTGACCCGTCATCGTTTGGGACATCCCGGCCACCATTAGCATGAAAATTGCTCTACTCATAAGCACAATAAAAAAGCCGAACAGGAATGCCTTCCCGTTCGGCTTAATTTCGTCTTTCGAGTATCGCCGGAATCGGTAAAGGCTTGACCGCGAAAGACCTGAGCACGTTCCAGTCATCTCAGGCCATAACCTTTACCAAACTTCGATAGATACTCCGATGTTCTTGATCAGTGAATTTGTGTCAAGATAGCGAACGAGTGCCCGAGAGTCAAGCGATGAATCGAAGCTTTGACGCACGTCAACCCCAACGCAAACGCCTTGAAAGATAAAGTGTTTCCTTTTCCGTTCACGCGACGATGGGGGAGAGTTTACAATTGCGATTGAGACGATTTTTGGCTAAATTTAGTCTCACTCGCAAGTTGTGAATGTCAAAACCCATCAACATTCTTTTCGTTTCAAGTGAAGTAGACCCATTTGCCAAAACCGGCGGCCTCGCCGATGTCTCCAGCTCGCTTCCCAAGGCAATCAAAGAACTCGGACACGAAATCCGCATTATGATGCCTCGCTATCACTTCATCGGCGAGCGCAAGTTCAAACTCCATGACATCATTCGATTAAAGGACATTCCCGTACCCATAGGGAACCAGACGGAGCTGGGCAGCGTCAAATCGTCGTTCATTAGCAACCTGAAGGAAAAAGTCCAGGTATATTTCCTGGACAACGACAAGTTTTTCGGAAGAGACGGTGTTTATCAAAGTCCGCAAAGCAAGAAAGATTATAAAGATAACGACGAACGTTTCATTTTCTTCGCCCGGGGAGTCTTGGAGACTCTCAAGCGGCTGGGTTGGCAGCCGGACATCATTCATTGTAACGATTGGCAGACCGGATTAATTCCCGCGCTTCTGAAAACGATTTATCATTCCGACACATTCTTCAAAGACGTCAAGAGCGTTTTCACGATCC
>CAYIBG010000010.1:0-23005 GCA_964361365.1 uncultured Ignavibacteriaceae bacterium
GAAGCATTGCTGAAGGACGGCAAGGCGAAGTATAACACGATTGTCGAGACTGACTAAAGACGGAGAACACGATGCAACGACGGAAATTTCTGGCAACATCGTTCGGCGCCACGGCGCTCGGAGTGTTTGGCTCGAACAAACTCGAAGCACGAGGGTTTGCTGGTACAGGCTGGACTTCGTTTGAAATTCCAAAAAGCACATTCGGTGCAAGGGTTCCCCGTGCTCAGAAACTCATGAGCCAGTTGAATTTCGACCTGGTCATCACAACTCCTGGGACGAATTTCCAATATTTTGTCGGCTATAACCCCGGCAGGAGCGAAAGGCTGATTGCTCTCTTAATCCCGCGAGAGGGCAACCCGGTCATTGTTTCTCCATCCTTCGAAAAAGAGAGAATATTCCGACGCAGTACCATCACTGATATTGATACCTGGGAAGAACACGAGAGTCCTTACGCTCTTGTAGGGATGGCAGCGGAACGTCTCAAGGTATCTTCCGGTAATGTCGGTATGGAGCCCACCACGAATTACATTGACTTCCTTCGTCTCAAGAACGCCCTCTCCAAAGCAAGTGTTCAGGACGGGTCACCGGTGTTCGACGAACTGAGAATGGTGAAGTCCGTTGAAGAACTGGAGGCCATTCGTAAAGCTGTGGAGATTACCGTCGCCTCGATTACAGCGACACAGCAGCAGCTCAAAGATGGATTGTCCGAACAGGAGGTGGCAGGGTTGCTGAGTCGCGAGATTTCATCGCGTGGCTCCCGGGGAGGTGGACTTGTGCAATTTGGCCCGTCCAGCGCTCTTCCGCATGGAGGACCCACAGGTGCAAAGCTGAACAAGGGAACCGTCGTCCTCATTGATGCCGGCTGCGGGGTGGATGGTTATACCTCCGACATTACCAGGACAATCTTCTGGGGAGGGGAGCCGTCAGCGAAGTACCGAGAGGTATACAACACCGTTTTTGAAGGGCAGCAGACTGCAGCCTCCATCGCCAAGCCGGGAGTGGAATGCCAGGAACTCGACAGGACGGCGCGACGAATCATTGAAAAGGCGGGCTACGGGAAGTTTTTCACTCATCGGCTCGGCCACGGTATGGGCATGGACGGACATGAACATCCTTACCTCGTGGAGGGAAACTCGTACAAATTGAAGCCTGGAAATGTCGTGACGATTGAACCCGGTATTTACATGCTCGGCGATTTCGGCGTGCGAATCGAAGACGACTTTGTCGTGACGGAAACAGGAATCGAACAAATTTCGCCGAAGGTGAGCAGGGTTTAGTTGCTTCTTCGTTCCAGCTTTATCTTCATTGTCAGTTTTTCCTTCCCACGCAGCACGGTGATATCGACCTCATCCCCCGGTTTGTATTCCCCAAGCGCATATGTGTAGTCGTACAAGTTCTTGATTTCAACCTTCCCGAATTTCACGATGATATCCCCGGCTTGAAGCCCGGCTTTTGCCGCGGGACTTCCATCACGCACACCGGCGAGCTTCATTCCTTCCACCTGCTCTCCGAAATCTGGAATCGTTCCCGTGTAAGTTCGCATTCCCTCGCGTCCACCCCCGGCAGGTTGGCGCGGTGCTTCCACCTGGGCATAGACCGGCCGCTCTGGGGCAGAATCCATGTCCATGGCTATGTCAGCCATGAACTTGAGAATCTGGACTTCGCCTTCGGTGTTGATCGTTTCATAGTCGTCGGATGGACGGTGGTAATCGGAATGAATGTCAGTGAAGAAGTGGAAAACGGGAATTTTCTTCGCATAAAATGAGGAATGGTCGCTCGGCCCGAAGCCGTCCTTGTTGAGCTTCAGGACAAACATCGAATCGCGGTTGTGTCGTGTGACGAGGGACTCGAATCCGGGTGAAGTGCCCATCCCATACACGATGAGTTTCCTGTCCTTAAGCCTGCCGATCTCATCCATGTTCATCATGGCAATCATCCGATCCAACGGCACCGTCGGATTGTTCACGTAGTATGCAGAGCCCAGAAGACCTAACTCCTCACCGGAAAAGGCAATGAAAAGGATGCTTCTGCGAACTTCTTTTCTCCTGGATGCAAAGAACTGGGCTAATTCGAGCAAACCAGCCGTGCCCGACGCGTTATCATCTGCACCGTTGTGGATTGCGGCAGTGTCCGGTTTCAGAGAACCTGAACCTTCTCCGCCGTAGCCCAGATGGTCATAATGTGCTCCGATGACCAGAACATCGTTCTTGAGCTTGGGGTCCCCGCCCTCAAGGAATCCGACCACATTCTCCGTCTGTTCCCTTGTTTCCACAACGTCCGTCTTGAGCGATATCCCAACGTTGGAGAGATTGAAAGATTGTGACGCCTTCTTATCGTTGATTTCCTTTTGAAGTTCTTTAAGCTTTTTGCCCGAAGACATCAAGAGCTGATCCGCAAAGGCCTGCGTGATATTGACGGCTGGGATGCCCGCATTTCCTGCGTTCTGATCGTAGTTGAACCTCATAAGCTTATCGTCATCGGAGTCCGCAGGGCCTGTCACAAACAAAATGGCCTTGGCCCCCATTTCCTTTGCCTTGGAGACTTTGTAACGCATGGAGGTGAATTGCGTGAAATCGTTGTGCGGGCTGTCTCCGGCGGGGGAGAAGCGCAGAACGAGCACGGCTTTGCCCTTCACATCCATCCCCTGGTAGTCATCATATTTCTGGTCCGGTGCTGAGACTCCGTAACCGGCAAAAACGATTTCTCCGTCATACGAGCCGCTGCCGGAAAAACCGAGTGGTCGAAAATCGATGTCCAGTTTCGACTGAGCCTTCTTGCCGTTCACGTTTATCGAGAGAGAATTCTGGTTTCCCAATTTGACCCCGGAGATGAATTCGAACTTCTGCAAAAAGCCTCCGCCATCACCCATGGGTTTCAAGCCATATTCTTTGAATTCACGTTCGAGGTAAGCCGCCGCAAGGCGGGCGCCTTGTGAACCGGAACGCCGGCCTTCGAGTTCATCGGATGCCAGGTATTTTATGTGCGCGTACACCTCGGCAGAAGTGATTTCGGGGTTTCGTTTTGCCTGGGCAAAGACAAAAGAGGGGAGAAGCAAAAGAGGAAGCGTGAAGTTTTTCATTTTAGATTATCCTTGGTTTGGAAATGTATGTGGCGGCATCGAACGATTGTCCGCTTATCCCGGTCCCATCGTCCGACGCCAGGTAAACAAAAATATCGGTGACCTGGTCTGGTGTTCGCAGGATCGACTGGTCTTCCTCGGGGAAAGCTTCCCGTCGGAAGGCAGTCGCCATGGAGCCTGGGTTCACGGCATTGACAGTAATGTTGTGCTGTTTCAGTTCTTCTGCCAAAACCTGGGTAAAGCCCTCCAGCGCGAACTTGGAAACCGCATAAGCGCCCCATCGAGCCCGACCCGCCTTTCCCACGGAGGCACTGACATTGATGATGGAGCCCGATTTTTGTTTCTTCATGAGGGGAATCACCAATCTTGTCAGGAAAAAAGCGCCGTTGGCGTTCGTCTGCATCGTCTCGTCCCACTCGTTCAATGGATATTCGGCAATGGGCACTCGCGGTCCGAGGCGGGAGGCATTGTTCACGAGAATGTCCACGACACCGAATTCCTGTTCAACTGCCTTCACGAAATCCTGGACTTGTTGTGAATTCGAGATATCGCATGGAATGGCAAGCACTCGCGAGTCTGATGACTGTACTGCTTCGAGTTCCTTCTTGTCCCGCGAGCAGAGCGCGACCGCAGCTCCTTCGGCGAGGAATCTCTGAGCGAGCGCTTTACCCAGGCCTTTGGTGCCGCCCGTGATGACTGCTTTCTTGCCTTCGAGCTTCATACCTCACCTGTGCGCTCAATCATTCGGGAACAGGAGATCTATTCCACCCAGTCGGCGATGAACACATTGAATTCGTACCGGCCTTTGGCATTCCGGTCAGAAATGAAAACGATTTTCTTTCCATCACGAGTGAAGATGGGAAATGAGTTGAACACACCTCCATGAGTAACTTGTTCAACATTCGTCCCGCCATCATTCGTGAGGTACAAATGGAATGACCGTCCTCCGGGGTCTTTCATGTTGGATGCGTAGATGATACGCTTATTGCCGGGAAGGAAGAAGGGCGCAAAATTGGCGGTTCCAGAAGAGGTCAGCTGCTTCCGGTTTCTTCCGTCCGCGTCCGATACGAAGATCTCCATTTGGGACGGCTTGACGAGTTGTTGAGCAAGCAGGGATTTGTATTCGGCGGCCGCAGAGTCGCTCTTGGGATGATAAGCCCGATACACGATTCGTTTGCCGTCCCAGGAAAAAAAAGCCCCGCCATCATAGCCGAGTTCGTTCGTGATTCTTTTCAGGTCAGAGCCATCCAGTTTCATCGAGTAGAGCTCGAGGTCTCCATCCCGTGAGGATGTGAAGATAATGCGATCGCCCTTGGGGGAAATCGTTGCCTCAGCATCATAGCCTGAACTGGCAAAAAGAGGCTTGGTCTCCGTTCCGTCGAGGTTCGCCGTATAGAGGTCATAGGCGTTATAGACTCCCCAGAGATAGCCTTTCGACCGGTCGGGCCGCGGAATGCAATCAGGGCTCGTACCGTGCGTTCCTGCGTACAGGAGCCTCTTTCCATCGGGAAAAATGTATGCACATGTCGTAATGCCTTTTCCGGTGCTCGCAAGCGCCTGGCTGGACCCGTCGATATTCATGACGAAGATCTGGTCGCATGCAAATGGCGCCCGTGTCGATTGGAAGGAGAGTTTCTTGTCATCAAAGGAGAAGTAGGCTTCAGCGTTGGTTCCGCCAAACGTAAGCTGGCGGATATTGCGCAAATGCTTTTCCATCGGGTGACGAAGCGAGTCCGGATCTCCGGCAAGCGATCGTGAGACGTAAAAGAAGAGTGCGGTAATCGTAAGAAGTGTTTTCATGGTTCCTTCAAGTAAGGTTCTCAAGTTAACGGTTTGTTTTCTGGAAACCGTTAAAACGGTTCAGATTTAACTTTGTGTTTGCTTACCCACGACTTAAGTCGTGGGTAAGCAACTTAAAAACAATATAGCCAGTCGTTTTAGCGACTTATGCGCCCGGTTTGAGTAAGGTTGTGAAAATATTAATAGTTGTGAGATTACGGAGACAGAATGCTGCGTTTTTTTCATCTGGCAATGTGAACCGGTTTTGCGAAAGATTTGAGCGTTGCAACAAGCGCTTCAACGTCGTATGCAGGTGGAGCGCAGGAATAATTCGTGCAAACAAACGCAACGGGTTTTTCGTACGACTGCGCGAGGGCTTTTACAGATGCCGGTAAATCGTTTGTGCGGGACGGGTGCACGTGTGAAACTGTTTTGCCGGGACGAAATGTGCTTAAAGCGGCACGGAACAGCTCTGTTCCGACAGGGTCGTTGACGACGCTGACAACAACCACATGCGGCGGGGGTGCGAGAAATTCCTCCAGGGCCAGAAAATAGGTGGCAGCGAACGGCCCATGCTTTTGGACAGACCCTGCAAAGTGTTTGAATCCCCGCTCAGCATACTCGCGATACTTTGATTCCGACGTGATGGCTTGCAATCTGTTCAAAACCTGAAGCGCGACTGCGTTCGCTCCGGCAGTTGGTGAATCCTGTACAGGTTTGTGGGTGATTTTCAAAGCCCCGATTCCTGTCTGATCTTTTGGCACATCAAAAAAACCGCCATCCTGCTCATCCCAAAAGCGGCTCACGGTCGCATCCATGATCGCTTTGGCCTGCTTCATATACGCACTCTCCGTCGTCACTTCATAGGCGTCAAGCAGTGCGTTTGCAATTTCGACCTGGTCGTCGAGGAATCCTTCCATTCCATGAGCAGAGGCCCGATGTGTCACAAATTCGTTTTGAATCGTATTCTCTCGAAGGATACGTTTGAGCGTCTTCAATGCAAAACCCTTAAGCCGCGTATCTCCGAATGCTTTGTAGGCATCGAAGTATGCAGAGACCATCATGCCATTCCAGCTGCTGTAAATCGTGGTGTCAACGAAAGGCGTTTTTCTTTTTTCTCTGGCGTCCAGCAATTTCTTTCTGGCAGAGTGAAGGGTCTTATCAACGTCGCCCTGAGGCCTCTTCAGTATGCTGGCTACAACGTCTGTGTCTTTGTCCTGAAAAAGGACATTCTGCGTCGTGTCCTCGTGCATTTCGCCAGTCTCGTAAATATTGAAGTGCAGCTGGGCTACCTGGAATTCTTCGGATGAAAGGATGTTTTGGGCATCGCTCATTTTCCAGGTGAAATATGTTCCATCGTCACCCGAGGAAACGTCCGCATCCTGACTTGCATAAAAACCGCCGTCAGCCTGATCCGAAAGGACGTCGTTGGCAAATCGGGCGATATCGAGCGAAACATCCAAAAACAACTTCTCTCCGGTCAATTGATAACAATGCACATAGTTCGTAAGAAGGGGAGCATTATCGTAAAGCATTTTTTCAAAATGCGGGACGATCCATTTTTCATCCGTGCTGTACCTGTGGAAGCCCCCGCCAAGCTGGTCGTAGATACCGCCTCGAGCCATCCGACGCAAGGTGTTGGTAACGATATCGATCATCCACTGTTCACCAATCCGGTCATAACGGGAAAGCAGAAGCTCAATGCCACTCGTGTGAGGGAACTTGGGTGAGGACCCAAAGCCGCCGTAACGGGCGTCGTATTCGCGGGCGATCGCGCTGACAGCTGAATCGACTAGTGACTCGGATAACTCGACGGGATCTGAAGATCTTGCCAGATATTTCTGAACGGCGTCTTCGACATCTCCGGCATTCTGAAGAACCTTGTCATGCTCTTTCTGGAACATCTCGGAAAGGGCCTTGAGGATATGGGGAAGACCCGGCCTCCCATGACTGTCTTCCGGCGGGAAATACGTGCCCCCATAGAAGACACGGCCGTCCGGCGTGAGGAACGCGGTTAAAGGCCAGCCGCCTTGCCCGGAAACTGCATTGACGGCTGCCTGGTATCTGGCATCGATATCGGGCCTCTCGTCCCTGTCAACTTTCACCGCAACAAAGTGTTCGTTGATAAGCGAGGCGATGGAATCATTTTCATAGCTCTCGGCGTCCATGACGTGGCACCAGTGGCACCAGACAGCGCCAATGTCGAGAAGGATCGGTTTGTTTTCGGACTTCGCAACCCGAAATGCCTCATCACCCCAGGAAAACCAGTTAACCGGTTGATGGGCGGCAGATCGCAGATATGCGCTCGTTTCGCCGGCGAGCCTGTTTTTCAGACTTTGTTGGGCGTGGGAAGACGTCATCGTTCCAAAAGATACAGATAAGGACAACAGTGCAGTGAGAGTTTGAAGAATAATATTGGTCTACGAAAGTTAGGGAAGCTTGCTCAGGGCTTCCTTCAATCGATTGAAGTCCTCGTTATCCCGCACGCTGTATTCCAGGTCCACGTATCCGAGGTTTCCCTTCTTATCGACCACAAAAACCGTCCTCTTGTTCATCATGGATTTCTCGTTGTAGCTGGCGTAGGCCTTCGCGACCTCGTGGCTATGGTCGCTGAGGAGTTTGAAGGGCAGGTTATGGTGTTTAGCCCATTCGTAGTGCGAGAACACGTAGTCGCCGCTGATTCCGAACACGTCCGCGTTGAGTTTCTGCAAGCTGGCAAAATCATCCCGCAAGGCGCAAACCTCTTTTGTGCACCCCCCGCTCCAATCGGCAGGGTAGAAGGCAAGAATAATGTTCTGTTTGCCGACGACCTCGGAAAGTTTCATCGGGGTGCGGAAAATCGAATCCTTTGTCGCGTAGGACAGTGAAAAATCAGGAGCTTTCTGGCCCGTGGTCAGTTGAGAGTTTTCTTGTGCGAAGCTGCTGCAGGCGATGAAAATGCAGGTCAAGCTTGAAGTAATCCGCTTCATGTCGGTTCCTTTGTGAAAAATTCGAATGAAAAGTTAGCTTTTCTTGCTCTGAAATGCAATGAAACTAACATCGTATATCGCGTTTTGGTTTCATTTATCGACATTGATTCTCGTTTGCCGGTTGTCTATATTTTGCATGATGTCACACCACAAGAATCGCACATTGATCTTGGCGTTGCTGTCCAGCCACCTCTTTGGCCTTCACATCATTGTTTCGGACCATCTACATTATGGGATGCCGGGACTGCATTCAGAACAAAATCTTGTTGCCCATGATTGTGGAAGCAAAGAGAAGCACCAGGTGCTCGACCTCAACCATGTCTGTGTACTCTGTGCCCGCTCGAATAATCCCGTTTACTTCGTTTCGGAGAATTCCAACTTCTCCGATCTGACGTTCGCCCGGTTGAGTTTCGTTGAACGGTTCATGGCTTCGACCCCCGGGTTCCGAAACTGCGCTCCCAATCGCGGCCCGCCTGCACCCGTCCTCTCCGTGTAACGCGCTTTCCGCGTTAAAGTCTGTCAAAGCGTCTTCTTTGACAGATCATTTCTTACATTCAGGAGAACGACCATGCTTCGATTTTTTACCTTACTCGCATTCTCGACGGTTTTTTCAGGCGGCCTTCTTTTTGCTCAGCAAAAAGACGATTTACGGAATCAGTATGACGAGATCCGCAAAGAACTGGCTCTTTTGCGAACGCAATTCGATAGTCTGAGAGCATTCAGCCAGCCTGGAGGAGGGATATCAGACGATGGTGCAGATGCTTTAAGTGAGCGGTTTGAAAAACGCATCCGGGAACTGGAAAACAAGATTGATGCTGTTTCCAGGTCAACGACGCCTATTGTTTTCAACCCCCGTACAACCATTTTCGTCAACGTCGCGGCACGTGCCGACAATAATGCTGTCTTTAACGCCGCGGAAGACGCAAAAATCGATAATCGACCTTTCATGAGAACGGTTGAGCTCGATTTCCGTGGACCCGTTGACCCCTATGCAGAGGCGGTGTTGATCATGGCGTTGGAGGATGAGGCGGGAACGGGTTTTGCGGTTGACCCGGAAGAAGCCTACGGCTTAATCAAACGCCTGCCTATTCTAGAAACTGCTCCTTTGGGTATGAAGCTGAAGATAGGCAAATTTCGAGCTCCGCTCGGAGTCAACAACAAGCTTCACATGCATGACCTGCCCTGGACGACAAGACCCCTGGTCATTTCCCACTACCTGGGAACCGAACATGGAGAGTTCTTCGAATCGGGCTTCAATCCTACTGGCTTGGACTTCGACTTCTTTCTACCGAAGGTCATTCCAGGTGCCACGGCTGAAATGAACCTGGATCTTCTGCGTGCAGGGGAGCTGGCTCTTTCGCAAGGAGCCGAGAACAAACAGCCTGCCTTTCTTGGCCACGTGAACCTCTCGTGGGACTGGAATAACGAGCATCTCGTGTTCTTAGGAGGGAGTGGATACTTTGAACGAGGTGACAGCCCTACAAGCCTGGTGGGTTTCGACTTGACGTACAAGTGGGCTCCTTCTGAGCGTCGTGAATCGCGTTCATTTGTTGCGGGGGGAGAAGTTTTCCTTGGAAAACGAACGTCGGTGGATACAACGGGATCGGAGGTCATAGCCAAACCGTATGGCTGGTTTACCTACAGCCAGTATCAGCTTTCTTATTGGCTGTATATAGGAGCTCGGTACGACTGGCTGCAGGAGCCGACTGATGAAACCCTCACAACGAAATCATTGTCAGTCTATGCAAGCTACTACACAACTGAATTCCTGAGGTTCCGGCTGGGTTTTGAACGCCGCCAAAGTGATATCCCGACGCATAATAACCTGAACACGATTCATTTCGAAGTCAATTTCGTGTTTGGTTCACACCCCACCGAGCCATATTGGGTCAATCGGTAGACTTAACAAAGGAAATGAAAATGAAGACTCTACGAATACTCATCGCGCTTTTATCTATTGGAATGTCTTATCATGAAATATCCCAGGCTCAAAAGAAAATCAAGGTTGTCACAACTCTCAATTATCTGAAGTATGTGGTTCAACAAGTTGGGGGAGAGAGGGTTGAAGTTTTCGCGCTGGCAAATCCGAAGCAGGATCCGCATTATGTGACGGCGACGCCGCGGATGAACCAACTCGCAACAGACGCTGCGTTATTCGTTGAAAACGGACTCACGTTGGACCCGTGGGCGAAGAATGTCGTTGATGCCTCAGGGAATCCGGGGATTCAGCCAGGGAGCACCGGTCATCTCGTTGCGACGGTCAACGTGCCGGTGAAAGAACTTCCGCTGGAAGTGTCGAGGGCGTGGGGGGACATCCATCCCCAGGGAAATCCGCACGTCTGGCTTGATCCATTCAATGTCAAAATTATTGCCGAGAACATTGCGCAACGACTTAGTAAACTGGATGGAGCCAACGCATCCTATTACTCTGACCGGCTTGAAGCATTCAAGGAACGCCTGGACGTGGCGATGTTCGGAGCCGAACTTATGAAAACGCTGGGCAAGAAAGCCGGAGATATTTTGACCCGACGGGTGAAAAACGGCGAACTCGACGAGTGGCTGAAAGCAAAATCCATCGACACAAAACTGGGTGGATGGATGAAGGATGCTGCAAAAATCAAAGGCATGAGGATCGTTTCGTATCATAAGACCTATATCTATTTTTGCGATCGATTTGGAATCCAGGTGGCGGGAGAGTTGGAGGAAAAACCGGGTATTCCTCCCCCTCCTCAACATCGCGATGCCGTGGTCGAGCTGGTAAAGCGTGAAAACATCAGAATGATCCTGAATGACAATTTCTATTCCCCGGATGCAGCCGAGTATATTTCCAGTAAAACTTCCGCGAAAGTCGTCGTGACCTATATTGAAGCGGGGGCCACTCCGGAAGTCGATACTTATGAAAAACTCATGACCTATCTTCTTGACAAGATCGCAGAGGCGGTCCGATAAATCATGAGCATCCTCGAACAGATTTTCTATTTTCCATCGACCATGCTCTGGCCGCTCGCGGCTTGTCTCGTTCTGACTGGAATCCACGTGTATCTGGGTGTTCATGTCATTGCGCGGAAAGTCATCTTTGTGGACCTTGCACTCGCACAAATTGCAGCGTTGGGAACCGTGATCGGAGTCTTGTTCGGATACGAAGTGGGGAAGGATACCAATGCTTTATATCTGTATTCACTTGTGTTCACCATCTTCGGGGCGTTTGTTTTCTCGGTCACTCGAATGAAAGGCGAAAAAGTGCCCCACGAAGCCATTATCGGGATTGTGTATGCCGTGACATTTGCTGGAACCATTCTCGTTCTTTCACAAAGTGCATTGGGACCTCAGGAACTCGAACACATCATCAAAGGGGAACTTCTATGGGTTCAGAGTGAGGTCGTGATCAAGACGGCCATTATCTATGCGCTGGTAGGAGCGTTTCATTACACGTTCCGCAGGAAGTTCATGGCAATTTCTCTCGATGCGGTTGAAGCCGACAAATCAGGGATCAACGTGCGCCTCTGGGATTTCCTGTTCTATATGTCGTTCGGATTTGTGATCACGAGCTCGGTGGCGATTGCCGGTGTATTTCTTGTGTTCAGCTACCTTGTCATTCCATCCGTAGGGGCGATGCTGCTCTCGGAAAAACTCGGAACCCGGCTTGCCATTGGCTGGATCGGCGGGTCGGTGATCAGTTTCATCGGCGTCAAGCTTTCCTGGACCACGGGTCTTCCCACAAGCCCTCTGATCGTTGTCATCCTCGCTTCGGCGTTGATCCTAGCCGGTCTCGTTCGGTATCTCAAGTCGGCGGAACGTAAAGGCATCGCAATTCGAAATCTCCTGGCTGCTGCCGGAGTCGTTGCTTTGTTCGTTGTAGCGATTTATGCATTCCGCAAGCCTGTGGAGGATCCTCTGGATCATCTGGTTCACATGCTGTCCAGTCGTCTGAGGACCGACCGTCAAACAGCCCTCGTACAACTGGCTGACCATGGCGGTCAAAAAGATGCATGGTTATCGACAGCGTTGCCTCTCCTCAAGGACGAGGATGCCGAAGTTCGCAAATCGGCAGTGGCGTTGTTCACGAAACTGGATGAACGGACAGCCCTCCCGGGAATTCTCGATTTACTTCATGATGAATCAGACGAGGTACGCAAGAGCGTGATCGATGCGATGAAGGTCCTTGGAAACGATGAAGCTTCGCGGAAACTCGTGGCGGCGGCTGGCAAGGAGGAGGATCCTGAAATCCGGATCCACATGTTCGAAGCAGCCATTGAGCTGGGGAATTCAAAAGCCATCCCCGGGCTCATCGAAATGATCGAGGAGGGGGGCCTGTTTGCCGGCGACGCCTATGAACATCTTCGAATTCACCTTGCTCTCGAATTTTCGATCAAAGAGACGGCAAAAGTGAAACGGTGGTGGGCGGAGAATGCCGACCGGCTTCAATGGGATGCTCAGAAAAAAGTGTTCTCAGGGAGTCCCGGTGCTTCGAAACGTTTTCGCCACCCCTAGAAGGTGTTGAAAAAGGTATGCACTACCGAAAAAAGTGGTGTCAGGCCGTGATTCTGAGAAATTATGCCTATTAGCGTCAGGAGGAAACTCCTGACGCCACCGCAGAACCAGTTTTTCAGGACCCTGCTAGAAGGATACTAACATGAGTTTTCAGGAAAAAACAGTCATTGTCACAGGCGGTAGTGGGGCGCTGGGGTCTGTTATAGTCCAACGTTTTTTGGCCGAACAAGCTCAGGTGTCTTTGAGCTACCTCTCGGGAAAGGAAATGGATCGGGTGAAGGACAAAATCGGCCAGAGTCTCGCCGTGCAGGCAGACGTGACGAAGGAGGGCGATGTCATCAAGTTGTTTGACGTCGTCGCAAAACAATTCAAACGCATTGACATCGTCGTCAACACGGTGGGTGGATTTCTTGCCAGGAAACCGGTGGCTGAGGTTTCAATGGAAGAGTGGGATCTTATGATGAACATGAACCTGAAATCAGCATTCCTGTGCACCCGTGAGGCCTTGCGCCGTATGAAGGGACAACCGTATGGACGCATTGTCAACATGTCAGCCATGGTGGGACTCGCTCCTTCTCCCGGCCGCGCCCCTTACGCCATTTCGAAGGCCGGCGTTTCGTTGCTGACGGACCTTGCCGCGCAGGAGGTGAAGGGAAGTGGCATCACGGTCAATGCGATTGCTCCCAGCATCATCAAAACAGAAGCGAACCTGGCGTCCATGCCGGATCAAGATTCCAAAAAATGGGTGAAGCCGGAAGAGATTGCAGACCTCATCTGCTATTTGTGTTCGGATGCAGGAGGAGCCATAACGGGAACGACCTTGAAAGCCTACGGAGGGGTGTAATCTATGTACATCCTGTCACAGGGTTCTTATTGACTTCCCTTGAAGTTTTGGCTATTTTTAAGTTATTCCATGTTGCAGAACGACAGGTTTTCAAGATTTTGATAGTCTCGGAAAGCAAGGGGCAGTTCCAAAATGAGGAATTGTCCTTTTTTTGTTGATGCGGAGAAATCTGAATGACGTTAACTGAAAAAATAAATGAAGATCTCAAGACGGCGATGAAGTCGGGTGACAGCATTCGCCTGAACACGATCAGGTCGATTCGGGCGAGAATTATTGAGCTCTCGAAGCGCGGGACAGGGACTGCGATGACACCCGAGGATGAACTGGCAACCCTGATGGCCGCTGCAAAACAGCGAAAGGAAGCCATTGAGATGTACGAAAAGGGAGGCAGGAAGGACCTTGTGGCTCAGGAACAAAAAGAGCTCGAAATCATCAACACGTACCTGCCCAAGCCGCTGACGAAGGAAGAAGCGTTGCACACGGTGACGAGAATTATCAAAGAGACCGGTGCAACCAAAGCAAAAGACCTCGGCAAGGTCATGTCTGTTGCCATGAAAGAGCTGAAAGGAAAAGTTGACGGAAGCGTTGTTCAGGAACTCGTAAAGCAGCAGCTGGTGGGCGCGCAGTGATACTGGATTTTCTCATTGTCCCGCCCATTATCCTGACCTCGCTCCTGGGTTTGCGTGACGGCGTCGTACGAAAAGTGGCTTCGATCGCTGGCACAGTAGGCGCGTTGTTCCTTGGTCAGGTGTTCATGCACGAGGCGGGCGTGTTTTTCATTGAAAACCTCGGCACCGAGCAAAGTAAGGCGCCCATCCATGGATTCCTCTCCATTTTCTTCCTCGTCCTTCTGAGTCAGTCGTTGATCTACCATTTGGTTGCAAAGGACTACAAGGTTGGCGGAGTCCTGGACAGGCTGGCAGGAGCCGTCCTGGGTTTTTTCCAGGGCGTTCTTTTCATGAGTTGTTTACTTTGGATTTATTCGTTGGAGGGAATTCCGTCGGCAAAGACGGCGAGACAATCTGAATTCTACAAACCCGTCGTCAATGTTGCGCCACAGGTTCTCGACATGTTTACGAACGTCGGTACTGAAACAGAAGAGTTTCTAAAAGAAAGAGCCACTCCTACCGCGCCGGATGGTCTTAGGAGACCGGCAGGGCGGGACACCTCCAAGGCTCGCTGAGAGATCCCACTAACGGTGCAGCCCGCTTCTCCACATTTGCCTTCCTCTGTCGAATCGGTCATGGCAAAGCTCGAATTCGACAAGGTTCTCCATCGAATTCAATCGCATGCCTCATCCGAGCCGGGCAAAGAACTCGCTCTCCTGATTCGCCCTTTTCACACGAGTCAAGAAGTCGCCGCTGAACTCGCACGAGTGAGCGAGGCCAAAGAGCTTGTCATCGCCGAAGGCTACATCCCCCTGGATGGAATCAAGAGTATTCTGGAATCCCTGAAAAGAGCCTCTGTTGTAAATCAATTCCTCTCGATCCCGGATCTTCTGGATGTTGCATCGACGCTGAAAGCTTCACGTGCGATGAATGCATTTCTTTCAAAGTATCGAAAGGAATGTCCATCGCTGGAAGTCTATATTCCCAGACTTCTTTCAGAAAAAGTTGTTGAATACAACATCACGCAGGCGCTCGATCCCCAGGGGTTTGTGAAAGACTCGGCCAGCAAAGAGCTGCGAACAATACGCCAGGATATTGTCCATGCAGGCGACCACCTTCGCAAACGGCTTTCTTCCATCCTGCGACAAATATCGGACCAGGAGTTTTTGCAGGAAGAGATCATAACGACCCGAGACGGCAGGCTCGTCATTCCCGTTAAGGTGGAGCACAAGAACCATGTATCCGGTTTCATCCATTCATCTTCTGCCAGCGGAGCGACTGTCTTTATTGAGCCGGCTGAGACACTGGACCTGAACAACGGGCTTCGTGAACTTCACCTTCGTGAAGAGAGAGAAATCCAGCGCATC
Organism: uncultured Ignavibacteriaceae bacterium; assembly: GCA_964361365.1. Classification (GTDB taxonomy): domain Bacteria; phylum Bacteroidota; class Ignavibacteria; order UBA10030; family UBA10030; genus JANOGR01. Next base: position 15,138 of record CAYIBG010000010.1, read on the forward strand.
CTGCTGGATTTGACATCGCAGGTGCGGGAGATAGCGGAACCTCTGGAATTCAGCGTGCACGCTCTCGAAGAGCTGGACCTCATCTTTGCGAAAGCGAAGTATTCGATAGAAATATTGGGCACAGCACCAATATTGACCGACAAAAAAGGGATCAAACTTGTTCAGGCAAGACATCCTGTGCTTCTTCAGCGTCATACGCGCGAAGAGGTGATGCCGCTCGACGTTGAGCTCGGCGACGATACAACAACGCTGATTATCACTGGTCCTAATGCGGGCGGAAAAACAGTCGCTTTGAAAACCGTCGGATTGCTTGCGTTGTGCGTGAAGGCCGGATTGCACATCCCGGCGGCGGAGGAATCGGAAATGTGTGTGTTCGATGAAGTATTCGCAGACATCGGTGATGACCAGTCGATTGAGCAGGATTTGAGTACGTTCAGCTCTCATTTGGTGCAGTTGGAACACATCCTCTCCAGGGCGAATGACTCATCGCTCGTGCTTGTGGATGAGATTGGAGCCGGGACGGATCCGGCGGAGGGAGGAGCGCTGGCGGCAGCGACGCTGCAGGAGCTGACTCGACGAAAAGCGATCACGATAGCGACAACGCACCACGGGATGCTCAAAGTCTTTGCTCATGAAACCCCGAGAATGGCCAACGGCTCGATGGAGTTCGACCAGGAGACCTTACGACCGACCTACCGCTTCAGGTTCGGCATACCAGGAAGCAGTTTTGCCTTCGAGTTGGCGGAGCGGTTAGGCATCGACAAAGCAATTCTGGACAACGCGAGAAGAGAATTGGGTGAAGGGAAGGCAAAGCTGGAGAGCCTCATTGTCGACCTGGAAAAGCAATCGCAATTACTGTCGGGTCAGTTGAATGATGCCGCCCGCGATCGTGATCGACTTCAGTCCCTTGTGGGGACGTATGACCTGAAAATGGCGGAGCTAAAAAAAGAATTGGCAACCATCAAACGCAAGGCGGTCGAAGAGGCTCGTCAGCTTGTCCATGATGCGAGGGCAACCATCGAGCATACAGTGAAAGAGATCCGTGAAAGTGCTGCGACGAAAGAAATAGTGAAATCCGCAAAGGAGGGCATGCGGAGCCTTGCCGACCGATTTGAAGAAATGACTGCAGGATTGTCCGAACATGAGGAGCTCCGTTTAGCCGTCGGCGATACGGTGAAGATTAAAGGAGCTAATGAGATAGGCGAAATTGTCGAGCTCCAGGGAAATTCTGCCTTCGTGCTGCGCGGGCAAACCCGCATCAAAGCCAATGTGATCGACCTGGTCAAACAGCAGAAACCAGAAAGAAGCGACTTTGCCTACTCTTCTCCGGTGGAGCTTCAGGGTGCAAAAAACGAAATCGACCTGCGGGGACTCATGGGCGACGAAGCGATCAACGAAGTGCAGCGCTTTCTCGACAATGCCTACGTGGCCGGTCTGGGAAGGGTGGACATTATTCACGGAAAAGGCACGGGAGCACTCCGCAAGCGAATCGGGGATTTTCTCAAGGAATACCCCAAGGCGAAGGCCTTTCGCCTGGGCGAGTGGAATGAAGGAGGGACGGGTGTAACGGTGGTTGAATTGAAGGATTGACCTTGAAGCACCGGCAAATCAAGAAGTTGCTTATTGCGAACAGAGGCGAGATTGCCGTTCGTGTTGAGCGCGCTTGCCGCGAACTCGGAATCCGTTCGGTCGCGGTTTATTCGGGCGCCGACCGGTCATGCCTCCACGTGCTCATGGCGGATGAAGCCTATCTGCTTCATGGACTCACGGCGGCAGAGACCTATCTGGCTCAAGACAAGATCATCGAAGTCGCCAAGAAAGCCGGTGTTGACGCAATTCATCCGGGGTATGGTTTTCTCTCTGAGAATCCGGTTTTTGCAGAACGCTTGCGGAAGGAGGGTATCATTTTTGTCGGACCTCATGCTCATGCCATTCGAACATTGGGCGACAAAACGGCAGCGCGGAAACTCGCCGCCAAACTCCGGATCCCCACGGCCGCCGGAACTCCGGAGCCGCTCAATGACGAAACGCAGGCCTCATATTTCGCTGAACAAATCGGATTTCCAGTCCTCCTGAAGGCAGCAGCGGGTGGAGGAGGCAAGGGAATGCGCATGGTGAGGTACCGGGAAGAAATGTCTGCAAGCCTCCGAACAGCGAAGAGCGAAGCGAAAAGCGCTTTCGGAGACGATCGCGTATACATGGAGAAATACATTCAAGACCCGAAGCATGTGGAGATCCAGATTCTCGCTGATGAACATGGGAATACTGTCTACCTCGGCGAACGGGAGTGCTCGATTCAGCGAAGACACCAAAAGGTGATCGAAGAATCGCCTTCTCCCATCATGAATCCCGAGATCAGGCGGGCCATGGGCGAGTCTGCTGTGCGGCTCGCAAAAGAGGCTGGCTACACAAATGCGGGGACGGTTGAGTTTCTGGTGGACAAAGACAGGCATTTCTATTTCCTTGAAGTGAATACAAGGCTTCAAGTGGAGCATCCTGTGACGGAATCCGTGACAGGAATCGACCTGGTGATGCAGCAAATCGCGATCGCAGAGGGTCGCGAGCTCACGATGCGTCAGGAGACGATTCAACCCCGCGGACATTCAATCCAATGCAGAGTATACGCGGAAGACCCGGCGAACGATTTCTTTCCTTCGACAGGCACTTTACGGGAGTACCGGCTGCCTCAAGGCCCGCGACTGCGCGTCGATAACGGCTTCAAGCCTGGAGATGAAATCAGCGTCTATTACGACCCGCTGCTGGCAAAAGTCGTTACATGGGCAGACACACGGAGGGAAGCCATCAAGTCCATGGAACGTGCTCTCAAGGAATTTCTCGTGTCCGGTGTCGAAACAACAATTCCATTCTGCCTTTTCGTCCTGAGCCATCAAGCGTTCCTTGAGGGCAGCTTTACGACTCATTTTGTCGATGACCATTTTACGCCCAGCCTTCTCGTCAGTGCGGATCCTTCAGAAGAGGCCGCAGTAGCTCTCGCCGCTTCACTCATATGGAATCGAAAGCCGACTTTCAGCACAAATGGTCAAGCCGGAGCACCGGACAAACAGCGGTCGAATTGGAAAGAACTTCGAGTAGAAACGTATCGCCAGTGATGGACGAAAATCTTGTAACCGTAGGGTCGCGTGAATATCGGATTACCCTCCAGAGTGAAGGGACCGCCTTCATCGACGGGCACGAGCACCATTATGATTTCACCGGCATCAGCCACGAGTCGTATTCCCTCATTCTCGATCATGTTTCAAGCACGGTGTTTGTCGAATCCATCGACCGTGAAGAAGGCAGGTTGAGGCTTCGTGTGAACGGCAGGCCCTATAACCTTACTGTTGATGACCGCCGTTCACTTCTTCGCAAGTCCCTCCTTCAGAATAAACAGCGTCGCCGGGAGAGTCAGGTGGTTCGCGCTCCGATGCCGGGCCTCGTCGTGAGAGTGGAAGTGGAGGCAGGTGCTCAGGTGGAAACCGGTCAGGGCCTCGTTGTGTTGGAAGCCATGAAAATGGAGAATGAGATTAAAGCTGTTCAGCGTGGCAAAGTGCAATCAATCCATATTACGGCAGGGAAAATCGTCGAGAAGGGTGAAAAGCTCATAACCATCGTCCATGAATGAATTGTTGGCGATTCATATTAAGAATTTCAAATGAACATTGCTGAACCTGAAGTCAACCTGTCGATTGCAAAGGACCATGGGCTCACCGAGGAGGAATACGGCCGTGTATTGAAGATCCTGGGCCGGGTGCCAACTTACACAGAGCTGGGCATATACAGCGTCATGTGGAGCGAGCATTGCAGTTACAAGAACTCCATTGCCGTGCTGAAGACCCTGCCGAGGTCGGGAGGCCGGCTGCTAGTTGAGGCAGGGGAGGAGAACGCAGGCCTTGTGGATATCGGTGACGGGTTGGCTGTCGCCTTCAAGATCGAAAGCCACAATCACCCATCTGCCGTTGAACCCTACCAGGGTGCTGCCACGGGCGTCGGGGGGATTCTCAGGGACATCTTTTCGATGGGAGCGCGGCCAATCGCCATTCTCGATTCCCTTCGCTTCGGCAATCTCGATGATGCCCGCTCACAGTACCTCTTCAAGCGAGTTGTGAAGGGAATAGCCGATTATGGCAACTGCTTCGGCGTTCCAACCATTGCAGGTGAAGTTTATTTTGATGCATGTTACAAAGACAATCCACTTGTCAATGCGATGGCAGTGGGGATTGTGAAGCACGATGGTGTGGCAAAAGCTGTGGCCAAAGGAAAGGGAAATAAGGTCATGATCGTAGGCTCATCGACCGGCCGGGATGGAATTCATGGCGCCACGTTCGCATCCGAGGAAATATCGGAAAGGTCCGAGTCTAGGCGACCGTCAGTTCAGGTGGGAGATCCTTTTGTGGAAAAACTCCTCCTGGAAGCCACTCTAGAAGCAATCGGCTCCGGTTATCTTGTAGGTGTGCAGGACATGGGAGCAGCGGGTATTACATGCTCCACAACTGAAATGAGCGCCAAGGGAGAGGCGGGAATGCGAATCGATCTTGACGCGGTGCCTTTGCGCGAATCTGGAATGACCAGCTACGAAATAATGCTGTCCGAATCGCAGGAGAGAATGCTTTTCATCGTCAAGAAAGGACATGAGAAAAATATAGAAAAGATATTTAACAAGTGGGACTTACACGGTATTGTTATCGGCGAGGTGGAAGATGGCTCAACCGTGAAGGTGTCAATGGGAGGGAAACTGGTGGCCGATGTTCCTGCGAAGTCACTCGTCCTTGGCGGAGACGCACCTGTCTACATGAGGGAAGCAATAGAGCCAGGTTACATCAAGGAGGCTAGAAACTTTCGTCCGGAAGAAATTGCTGAACCCAAGGACTATAACGATGTATTCCTGGAGATCTTAGGCCGGCCTTCCATTGCGAGCAAGCGCTGGGTTTTTGAGCAATACGACACGATGGTACGGACCAACACAGTTGTGAATGCAGGCCATGACGCAGCTGTAATTCGGTTGAAAGATTCAAGAAAAGGATTGGCCGTAAAGACCGACTGCAATGCGAGGTTCGTGTATTTGAACCCCCGAAGGGGTGCACAAATAGCTGTAGCTGAGGCTGCCAGAAATGTTTGCTGCGTTGGAGCTAAGCCCATAGCGATCACAAATTGCCTGAACTTCGGCAACCCATATGACCCTGGTGTTTTTTGGCAATTCAAGGAAGCTGTGGCTGGGATAGGCGAGGCTTGTAGAGTTCTCGAAACGCCCGTGACCGGCGGCAACGTGAGTTTCTATAATGAGAGTCCTGAAAGCGCGATCTATCCTACGCCGGTCATAGGCATGCTTGGATTGCTTCAGGATTATGAAAAACGAATGGGCTCCGTATTCAGGTCGGCTGGTGATGTTGTGTTGCTGCTGGGATTGAATAAGAGTGAAATCGGCGGTTCAGAATATCTTGCGTGGAGGACCGCTGCGGCAAAAGGTGATGCTCCCGAGCTCGACTTGGAGATTGAAAGGAAGCTTCAGAGAGTTCTCCTGGACATCATTGGGCGTGGCCTCATTAACAGCGCTCACGATGTCTCTGAAGGAGGAATCGCGGTGGCTCTTGCAGAGTCGATCCTCGGCAGCGCCGATGGCCTGGGGGTTAAGGTTTCGGGTAACCTGGGGCCGAGTAACCGTTTGGATCTTAATATATTTAGCGAGAGCCAGTCAATGGTCCTTGTGAGTGCACATGATGAAAATAGACGAGCCGTCATGCACTTGGCGCGGGCAGCTGGGCTGTCAGTCGGGAATATAGGAACTGTGAACGAAAGCGAAACGATCGAAGTTGCAGGTCGAATCTCAGTTGATCGGGGTGCAGCGAGGATGAGCTATGAGCAGTCGATACCTCGATATCTTGGGGAAGTGGAGAGCGCCGAGTAGAACGCTTGTGTTCTCCATTATCAACTTGACATAATATACATTATACAACACATTTTCTGGATCCAAATTCTGCCAATCTTCATGTGCCGCTGCCACTTAAAGATCGACGGAACCAGTGAAAACCACCTCTGCCGGGCCGCTCAACACAATAGCCTCATAGCTGATCCCGTCGCTCCTGAACGTCACTTCAAGCTTCTTTCCGCTCCTTGCCACGATTGTCACAGGCGACTCGAGCCTCCATATCCGATTTCCGACTATAGCACATGCGATCGAGCCCGTCCCACATGCTAATGTTTCCGCTTCGACGCCACGTTCATACGTCCTCATATGCAACAGCTTATCGCCGTCCACTTCTACAAAGTTCACATTGGTTCCCATCGATCCGAATCTCCTGGAGTGCGCAAGCCGCCTGCCAATCGTCACGACATCCAGCTTATCGAGGGCGCCCTTGCGAAGCGGAATCACGACGTGTGGCGATCCTGTATCGACGAAGTGCGCTTTTGACTTCTGAGTGGTCACCCGGAGCATGAGATTCGACTTGAGCCCGGCAGGGTTCTTCATGGAAAGCGACACCCGAGCTCCGAGGACCCTTGCCGCATAGACGAAGTCCAGTGCCTCGAACCTTTGTTCAGCTGGCGCTATCTTGTGAAGAAGGGCATAGAGCGCAATGCAGCGTCCACCGTTCCCGCACATGCCTCCGTAGCTTCCGTCGGCGTTGTAATACATCATACGGTAGTCAGCAACGGTGCTGTTTTCGAGGAGCAGGAGTCCATCCGCTCCGACTCCCCACCTCCTGTCGCAAAGCTTCTGTGCAAGCTCAGCTGCGTTTTTGACGAGGCCAGACCTGTTGTCAATGACAACGAAGTCATTACCAGCACCCGTCATTTTTGTGAATTCAATTCTCATATTCCTGGATTCTCATCGTCGGTTGCCCGATTCAACGGGTTCGCGCGAATATACTCCCTGCTTCGAGCCAGGTCTTCTTCATCGCGAATGATGTGGTCGTGGAAACGGGGTTGCCAGGCGAAATCACCAAACCCGGTATCATGGATTTTCTTCGTCGCCTTCGCTTTGAAATGGCGAATGATTTTGCCTAATGTTTGTTTCGGGTTTTTCATTGAGGGGTAATCGGATTGTGCGACGAAATACTCATCATGAACCCCGGTAGGGATTTGATTAATCAAATCCCTACGGTGATTTTTCCAAATTACCACAATGCCGTGGACATGATTGGGCATGGCTTGATATTCATCCAATGTTACGTTAACAAAATGATTCGGCAGGTCCAACCAACATTGTCGAACAATCGCGCCAATCCGCGACAATTTCATTTCAGCGTTGGCGACATCCCCCAACAGACATTGACCCCCGCCGGTACATATCGTCACAAAATAGGCCCCTTCACTCGAGTAATCATATCCTTGTAACCGAATTGATCCTCGGTGGTGCTGTATTGGATCGAATCGCATTTGTCATGAACATATTCTGTTAAACAAGACGGCCTCAATATATACAACGAAATGAGGAAACAGGTTGTGCGGAGATGTTCAACATTCGACATTTCCGCAACCCAATTTCCGACCTCCTTATTGGACATTCACTCATTACTTCATTCCCCGCTTCTTCTTCTCAATGAGAACCTGCGCATCCACCGGCGCCCCGCACACAGGACACACATAGCGGCGCGTCGTCTCGTTGAGGTCGGGTTCGCGGACTTGCTTACAATTCGGACAACGGATTGTCAGCGGGGTGTCGTCTTTTGGATTTGGCAATGTTCTTAACCCGACTTTCCTGGATTCTCATCATCGGTCGCCCATTTTCCTAACGCCCGCAAAATGGTCTTCGAGTTCCTGACCGGATTTCTTGCACGCCTATTCCACAATCCGCATTCCTCAATCCGACTTCCCCACTCTCCTTCACTCTTGTACTTCTCACTTCTTACATCTCACTTCTCACTGCTTTCTCA
>CAYIBG010000011.1:0-9277 GCA_964361365.1 uncultured Ignavibacteriaceae bacterium
AGACACTAGAAGCTATGAATAGGGTTCGTTGAATGCTTTGTGACAAAAACGTCAACGCGATCCTCCCCGCGTTTCAAAACCGATTGAATCCGTTGCTTAAGAGGTTCGAGAATCACGTGTTCCGTTTCCCAGTGTCCCGCATCGATGAGGGCGATCTTGCCCTGTGCGGCGTGAAATGTGTGGTAGCGCACGTCGGCTGTGACAAAAACATCAGCCTTCACCTTGATGGCAACCGGAAGCAAATCGCTTCCGCTCCCCCCGCACACGGCGATTCGTTTCACTTTTTCTTTGGGGCTGCCGGCAACTCTGAGACATTCGGCTTGCAAGACCGTCTTCGCCTTCTTGAGGAACTGTCCGAGCGTCATTTCGTTTGAAAGCTCACCGACTGCACCCGATCCGTAGTTGGGACTCGGGTTTTCAACATCGTATACGTCGTAGGCGGCTTCCTCGTACGGATGCGCAGATTTCATCGCTTCGACAATTGCGTTGACGCGGGCCCTGGGAACGATCATCTCCAGGCGTATCTCCGAAACCTTTTCGAATTTTCCGGACTTCCCGACAGCGGGCTTCGTCCGAGCGGATCCTCTGAATGTTCCCGTTCCCTCAGTTCGAAAAGAGCAGAAGTCATACTCTCCTATGATACCGGCTCCTGCGTGGGCCATCGCTTCCGCGAGGGCGTCTGCCTGCAGCGTCGGCACAAACACGACTATTTTTGAAAGAAGGCCTTTCAGGGGAAGAAGGAAACGGATATTTTCAAGGTCGAGCTTCCGTGCAAGTTGATAGCTCACACCGTCCTTGGTGAAATCCAGGTTCGTGTGAGCAGAATAAACAGCGATTTTCTTCTCTGCCAGCCGCAGAACGAGTTTGCCGATCTCGTCGGAAGTTGTGATGGTGGACGGCGGCCTGAACAACAACGGATGATGTGAAACGATCAGATCCGCTTCTTCTGCCTCCGCCTCTTTGACCACCTCGTGTGTGACATCAAGGGCGACGAGTATTCGTTTGACTTTGCGTGTCGGGTCGCCCACCTGGAGCCCAACATTGTCCTTTTCCCATGCTATCCATCTTGGCGCCCAGGATTCGATGATCCTTCCAACATCTTCTACGGTCATTCGGTATGGAGATAAAAAAAGTGTCCCGCTTTGGGGCGGGACACTTTTCTGGAACTTTATGATTTCAGTATGAGTGCTTGGCTCTTTATCGGCTTCTTAATAACGAACATCTTTCCCACTTTGAACTACGTTCTTGCTCATCACTGAATAAGAATAGGAAAAAAACTTCACAGATGCAATATCACAACCGTAATTCTGCGGCCTTCTTTTTCACTTCCTCGCTATGAAAGTCGATGCGCTCGAACGTGACGTCCCGGAGACGTTTGATTTCCAATTCGATTTTCTGGAGGCTTGTATCGAGCTGCTTCATCAGGGCCTTGTCGTTTTCTGACATTGGCTGTCTTTGAATCAAGTCGGAGCTGATCTTAATCGCTGCGAGCGGGTTGTTGAATTCGTGACACACTGTCACAACGAGCTCGCGGATGGCCTGTGCCCGGCTTTCCGCAATCGACATCCGTTTTTCCACGGCGTGCATCTGTTTGCGCGTTGCAACCCTCTCGACCACGTTGACGATTGTCCGTGCGAGATGCGATTCGCCCAGGTCCTCTTTGAGCAGGAAATCCTCGACACCCAGTTTCATGGCATCGATTGCCAGTTTGATATCGCGCGTTGCGGTGATGATTACGATGGGAATCTCAACACCTGTTTGATTCAACTGGAGGCAGAATTCGAGGCCGTTGGATGAGGGGAAGCTGTAGTCAGTCAAAATCAGGTCGAAATTTGCATTGATTCGGATTTCGGCGAGGGCATCTTCAACCGATTCTTTCCAGACGACCAGAAATTCGTGGCCCTGGAACTTCCGTAACTGATGCTGGACGATCTTCACAAAGCTCAAATCGTCCTCGACAAAGAGGATCGAGATCGGCTTCTGCTGAGAAGTAATCCCTGCCGGTTCCATACTGATGAAAAAGTAAAACTTCTTTGGATAAGTTCCAAATCCTGAGGCAAACCTCGGACCCGCTAAAGGAGAAAACCGCATTTGTTTGCTTTTCTAACGGAATTTCTCTATACTCAGCCTGCACAATTCAGTGCAAACGCGGTGTTTGCCTCCCGTTAACATCGGACCATGCCAGCAAAAAACAAGATCCTTGTCGTTGATGATGAAGATGCCCTGCGGACGGTGTTGAGCGCCGAGCTTGAGGGTGAAGGATACCAGGTGACAACGGCGGCAGACGGGCAGGAGGCCATCAACGTTCTGACATCCTCCGGCTTCGACCTGATCCTGCTCGATATCAAGATGCCGAACGTCGATGGGTTCGAGGTCTTGAAATTCGTCAAAGAAAAACACCCCAAAACAAAAGTAATCATGCTCACCGGTTTTGCTGACTTGAAGAACGCCATCGAATCGAAAAAACTCGGGGCAGAGGATTTCGTCAGCAAGCCCTATGACCTCGTCGACCTCCTTACGACAGTAGAGCGAGTCCTCACGACCGTCTAACTTCTAGCCGGGAGTGCCGGATGCCCAAAAGGTTCCACATTCTGATTGTCGACGATGAAGAGTCGATAACCTACCTGCTCAAAACCGAATTCGAAGAACTGAAAGAGTTTGAAATCGACACTGCACCGAACGGTGCGGAAGCGATTAATCTTATCCAATCCCGCCTGTATGACATCGTTTTGCTCGATGTTAAAATGCCGCGGGTGGGAGGCATGGAAGTCCTGAAGCACGTGAAAGAGCACTCACCCTCCACACAAGTCCTTATGCTGACAAACGTTGTGGATGTGAAGATTGCCATCGAAGCAACAAAGCTTGGAGCCTACGATTTCATCAGCAAACCCTATGATGTGGAGCAGCTCTTTGCCACGGTGCGACGTGCCCTGGAACATCGTCAACTTCTCATCGAGCGCGAGTTTGGCCAAACCGCGCGTCCTCTTATACCCATCGGGGAGAGCAAGCTTTTCAAGGAGGTCATCGCGAATGCCATCAAAGTGGCCGCGAGCGACACCTTCGTGCTTATCCATGGAGCGAGCGGAACGGGCAAGGAACTGTTCGCTCAGATGATTCATCACCACAGTCCGCGCAAGGACCAGCCGTTTGTTGCCGTGAATTGCGCTGCAATGCCCGACCAACTGCTCGAGAGTGAATTGTTTGGACATGAGAAAGGTGCATTTACAAGCGCCTTCAAAACAAAAGAAGGGCTTGTGGAAGTGGCGAATGGCGGCACCTTATTCCTGGACGAAGTTGGCGATATCAGTCCGATGACGCAGCCAAAGCTCTTGCGATTTCTCGAAACAGGCGAATTCAGAAGAGTCGGAGGCACGACGCCGCGCAAAGTGGATGTGCGAGTCGTCTCCGCCACGAACAAAAACCTTCAGAACGAGGTCAAGGCGGGGCGGTTCCGTGATGACCTGCTCTATCGTCTCAACGTTGTCAGTATCAGGCTTCCAGATTTGCGTGAGCGACTTGATGACATCCCCCTGCTTGTTGAAAACTTCCTGTCAAGAAAATCGAAGACAAAGAAACTCAGCCATGCTGCCTCTTCTGTTCTGATGAAGTATCAATGGCCGGGAAACGTGCGCGAACTCGAGCACGTGATAGAAGGTGCGATCGCAATGTCCCGCGAAGACGTCATAGAACCCGTTGACTTATGGATGAATGTGGCTCTCGCCGGGTCGGCTGCTGCACCAGATAGTTCTCACAACGGGTACAATGAATTTATGACCATGGAAGAAGTCGAGAAGATGCACATTGAAAAAGTGTTGAAACACAACAACTGGAATCGTGTAAAGACCGCCCAAGTGCTCGGCATCACTCCAAAAACGTTGTACCTCAAGATCAAGCGGTATGGAATAAGAGTCGGGAGCGAAGAAATCCGAAACTGATTCTTGTTTTCCCGATTCTTCCACGCATTTCCTCAAGATTAAATTTCCTTAAGCTCGATTCAGAATGCAACTTTTTGCATAGTAGGTGCGTCTATATAATCGGGAACAATCAATATCTGCTTCCCATATCTCCTTCTTGTTGAGCCAGCAATCGACTTCTCGTGGTGGGGATGGTCGAGAAGCTGGCTCAATCTTTTTGTGTCCTTTCCCCGCGATTCCTTGACTTTCGGCCGATATTTGGCTAACTTTTTCAAACAGATTCAGACTTTCTCCGCTTCTGTTTAAAAAAATAGACACTTCTTAGCCCTCCTGAGGGACTTCCAATGCCAAAGTTTCAAGGGGTTGACTTCTACAACCTAGACGAGCTTTTAAGTCAAGAAGAGATCCTCGCCCGCAACACCGTCCGCGAATTTGTCGATGCGAACGTCCTGCCCATCATCGAAAAACATTACCGCAATGGAACATTTCCCGTCGAGTTAGTCTCCAAAATGGCGGAGCTCGGCCTATTTGGTTCCACGCTTCCTGCCAAGTACGGCTGCGCCGAGATGAACAATGTTGCATATGGTCTGGTCATGCAGGAGCTTGAGCGTGGCGATAGCGCGGTACGAAGCTTCGTATCTGTGCAAAGTTCACTCGTCATGTACCCGATTTTCTCTTTCGGTTCGGAAAAGCAAAAAGACTACTGGCTTCCCCGACTTGCTTCTGGTAAGGCCGTAGGATGTTTTGGGCTCACGGAGCCGGACTTCGGGTCCAATCCCGGCGGGATGATCACCCGGGCCGAGCGAAAAAGCGGTGGATTTGTGCTCAATGGCGCAAAAATGTGGATTACAAGCGGCACCATTGCCGATGTCGCCGTTGTGTGGGCAAAATTGGACGATGAAATCAAGGGTTTCCTCGTGGAGAAAGGCACAAAGGGTTTTTCAGCTCCTGAAATGACGGGGAAGCATTCGCTGAGGGCCTCTGTTACGTCTGAGCTTGTGTTCCAGGATTGCTTCATTCCCGAGGAGAACTTGCTTTCCAAAACCGGGGGTCTGAAGTCTCCGCTCATGTGCCTGTCGCAGGCTCGCTATGGAATATCGTGGGGAGCCATAGGTTCTGCAATGGCATGTTATGACAGCGCTTTGAACTATGCAAAATCCAGAATCCAGTTCAATAAGCCGATCGCATCGTTTCAGTTGATCCAGGACAAACTTGTATATATGGTCACGGAGATTACCAAAGCTCAGCTCATGTGTCTCCAGCTGGGACGTTTAAAAGATCTGGGAAAAGCGAAGTTCACACACATCTCGATGGCGAAGCGCAACAATGTGTATCATGCGCTGGAGATTGCCCGCATTGCGAGAGACATTCACGGAGCAAACGGGATACTCGATGAGTATCCGGTGATGCGCCATATGGCGAATCTGGAATCCGTCAAGACGTACGAAGGTACGCACGACATTCACACGCTCATTATTGGCCAGGAAATAACGGGAATACCGGCATACACCTGACGACCATGGCAACGAAAAAAATCATCGGTGAAGGCGTTACATACGACGATGTTTTGCTCGTGCCTGCCAAGTCGCAGGTTCTCCCGCGGGATGCAAATGTCCGGACGAGGCTGTCGAGACATATTGAGCTCAACATACCGATTCTCAGCGCGGCGATGGATACCGTGACGGAATCCGAAATGGCGATTGCGATGGCCCGCGAGGGCGGCATCGGCATTATTCACAAAAATCTTCCCATCGAGCAACAAGCGCACGAAGTCGATCGGGTAAAGAGGTCCGAAAGCGGCATGATCCGCGATCCGATTACCCTGTCACCCGAAAGCAAGGTGAGTCAAGCGCTTGAGCTGATGCGGAAATACAGTATTTCAGGGATCCCGATTGTGCAGCATGAAAGCTTGATCGGAATACTCACAAACCGTGACTTGAGGTTTGAGCCCAACCTCGACCTCGTGGTTTCAAAGGTTATGACAAACGGAAGTCTGATCACAGCGCCGGTCGGAACGACGTTGGAGGAAGCCGAGGTCATTCTTCAAAAACACCGTATTGAAAAATTGCCGGTTGTTGATAAGAACGGGAAGCTCAAAGGTCTTATCACGTTCAAGGACATTCAGAAAAAGAAACGCCACCCCAATGCCTGTAAAGACAAACTGGGCCGGTTGCGTGTGGGAGCCGCGGTCGGCGTTACATCAGATACTCTGGAGCGGGTGGCGGCTCTTGTTGAGGTGGGCGTTGACGTTATCGTCGTCGACACCGCGCATGGCCACTCGCAGGGCGTTCTTGACATGGTGAGAAAAATCAGGTCGAAGTACGATGCGGAGTTGATTGTCGGAAATGTCGGCACCGGAGAAGCTGCAAAGGACTTGATCAAACTGGGCGCGGATGCGATCAAAGTTGGTATCGGTCCCGGCTCCATTTGCACGACGCGCGTGATTGCGGGTGTCGGCGTACCCCAAGTGACGGCAATTATGGAATGCGCGAAGATCGCCCAAAAAAGCAAAATCCCGATTATTGCGGACGGTGGCATCAAGCAGACGGGAGACATCGCAAAGGCCCTTGCGGCGGGTGCAGACTCCGTGATGATCGGAGGGCTTTTTGCGGGCGTTGAAGAAAGTCCGGGCGAAAAAGTGCTCTACGAGGGAAGGAGTTACAAAGTGTACCGTGGAATGGGTTCCCTTGAGGCAATGAAGCACGGCAGCAGAGACAGATACTTTCAGGATGCCGAGGATGATTTGCCGAAACTTGTGCCCGAGGGGATCGAAGGACGTGTGCCCTATAAGGGAAACCTGAGCGACACGGTGCATCAAATGGTTGGCGGGTTACGTGCGGCGATGGGGTATTGCGGATGCCACACTATCGCGGAGTTGAAAACAAAAGCTCAGTTCGTTCGGATGACCGAAGCCGGATTGCGAGAGAGTCATCCGCACGACATCATGATCAACAAAGAAGCTCCGAATTATCACCTCTAATCTCCCCTGAATGACTCCAAGACGGCTTGAAGAGGTCAGGCGGAAGCTCTCCCAGTTAAAACTGCAAGCAATAGTCATAACGGTTCTTCCCCACGTCCGCTATTTGACGGGTTTCACAGGTTCCAACGGCGTCTGCGTTGTCACACTCGAGAATCAGTTCTTTCTCACGGACGGCCGGTATCAAGAACAGATTCGTGAAGAGGTTCAAGGATTTCGCCCGATCGTTACTTCAGGAAGTCTCTTTGAGGCGATGAAGAACCAGAAGGTGCTGGCCAAAACCTCGCGAATTGGTTACGAGTCGCAGCACGTGAGCGTGTCGAGCCTTGCAGTCCTTCAAAAACAATTCCCCCGTCACAAGTTTGTTCCGACAGCCTCCCTGGTTGAAGAAATCGCATCCGTCAAAGATCCCGATGAAATCGAATCCATCAAACGGGCGGTCCAAATAACGGACAAGGTGTTTGAACAACTTCTCGGCATCATCAAGGAAGGCATTCGTGAAAACGAAGTTGCGGCGGAGATCGTCTACAGACATCGCAAACTCGGCGCGGAAGCTGACGCTTTTGAACCCATCGTGGCCAGCGGTGTTCGGGGAGCCTTGCCGCATGCGAGGGCCTCGCAGAAAGTGATCCAAAAAGGCGATATGGTGACGCTGGATCTGGGGTGCAGGTATCGGGGTTATCATAGCGACCTTACCCGAACTGTGAGCGTTGGCGCACCAAGCGATGCGCTCAAGCGAATGTATCGAGTTGTCCGCGATGCGCAAGAGAAGGCGCTGACCTCTGCAAGAAGCGGAATGAAGGCGAAATCGTTGGATGCCATCGCCCGAAAGCATATTGCCTCTCAGGGTTTGGGCAAGTATTTCAGCCATTCGCTCGGCCACGGGCTGGGGCTGGAAGTGCATGAGCTGCCCAGGGTTTCGAGACTTAGCAAGGACACGCTCAAGACTGGAAATGTGATCACGGTGGAACCCGGGGTGTACGTTCCAGGCTTGGGAGGGGTCCGCATCGAGGACGATGTCGTCATCCTGAACGGTTCCTGTAAAGTATTGAACTCATCGTCCAAGGAACTGATCGTCTTATGAATGACGCTTTCCGGAGAGTGCTGATCATCGCTTACTATTTCCCGCCCATGGGCCTCAGCGGTGTTCAGAGGACCGTCAAATTTGCGAAATTCCTTCCCAAGTTTGGCTGGAAACCAACCGTGTTAACTGTCGGTCCCACGGGCTACTTTGCCACCGACTCATCATTGTTAAAAGAGGTTGAGGATGCCGGTGTCACCATTGTGAGGACAGACTCACTGGATGCAAACCGGCTCTTTCGAAAAAAAGGCGTTGTGAAAATGCCGGCGGAATGGATCCGAAAGACACTGCAATTCCTCGGTGACATGTTTTTCATCCCGGACACGAAGATTGGTTGGATGAAAAGGGCGATGAAGGCAGCGCGAATGTTGCTCCGAAAAGAGCGCTTCGACCTGGTTTTTGCAACGGCTCCACCGCAAACGGATTTTCTGATCGGCGAAGCGATTCGAAAGGAATTCGATATTCCGCTTGTCTTGGACTACCGCGATGCGTGGCTGGATAATCCCTTCAAGTATTTCCCCACTCCGATCCACCGCTGGTTCCATGCCCGGTTGGAAAAGCGAGCGGTGAAAGCTTCGTTTCGCATCGTGGCAACACACCGTCGGGTGAAAGAGAGTTTGCTCAAACGGTACCCGTTTCTCGGATACCATGATGTCGCGATCGTTTCTCAAGGTTTCGATGCGGAAGACTTTTCCGTCCAACAAAAACCTGCAGCCAGTGGCAAAATGAGGATTGCACACGCGGGTACGTTTTATGCTGGGAGAAACCCTTCGACAATTCTGCGCGCTCTGGCAAACATCTTCTCTTCGCAGCCTCAGTTGCGCGGCCGGATTGAAGTCTCATTGATCGGAAATACCCGCAAATCCGATATCAAGCTTGCAAAAAAACTTGGCCTCCTAGAGAGCATCACCTTCCATGGCTACCTGGAGCATCGAGAATGTGTGAGGCAATTGCAGTCGGCCCATGTCCTGTGGTTTATCATGGATGATGATTGCTCCAGCCCCGGAAAGCTCTACGAATACTTTGGGTCGCGCAAAGCCATTCTCGCGTCGGTCATCAACGGTTACACTCAGCAGCTGATAGACGAAAGCGGAGCGGCGGTGTGCGTAAAGCCGCGGGATGTTCCGGCTCACGAAAAAGCCATTCTGGATTTATTCTCACTCTTTGAACAAAAGAAACTCCCGAGCAGCCCGGAGGAATTTGTCAATCGATTCAACAGGGTTTCGTTGACAGGAGAGCTTGCGAAACAATTTGAATCCCTCATGGATTATGACAAGAATGCTTTTGTGAAAATCGAAGAGGCGG